>NZ_JAGIXF010000180.1:0-4525 GCF_021483755.1 Burkholderia sp. WTPI3
CGCGGCGCGATGCCGCCGGTTTGTGCGCACGCGCCGAGCCATAGCACGGCGAGCGCCGCGATGCCGCGCGCGGCGCGGGGATGAAGCGAGCCTGCCGCGGCGCGGCGCTTGGGATTACGCGCGGGCATCATTGGGCGCAATGGATGGCGTGGACGAAGCCGGCCCGCGTTGCAGCGGGACGAGGTTGCATTGCAGCGATACGAGAATGAAACGGACGCATTCGGTGAGGCGCTGCGCCACATCGGAAGCAAGCGGCGATGCGGCGGTGAGCGCGTCGCGGGCCGCGCGTTCGGCATCGTGCAGCGCGGCAGGCGACGGCGAGTCGAACAGGCGCGAGACCGACGCACACAGCGCGCGTTCGTGCGTGCGCCACGTGCTGTCTGGCAGTTCGGCGGCGCCGGCCGTGCGAAGGTCGACGATGTTGCGGCCGATCTCGAGCGACGCGAAACTCCACGCGAACAACGCCTGCCGACCGAGGTGGCCGGTCGCCGGGCGGGCGGCGATCTGCAGCATGAAGTCGCGCATGCCGGCGTCGAAGCGCGGCATCAGGCCGTCGAGCTCGCCGAAACACGCATCGACCGACACGAGGCGCCGCAGCGCGTCGAGATAGCGGCCCGTTGCCCAGTTGCCCGCATATGGCGCGACGACCGAAAAGGCGAGCGACGCAGTCGCGATGCCGAGAATCGACGAGAAGCCGGCATCGAGCGTCGCGGCGGGGGCGTAGACACCGGGATTGGTGATGTTGGTCAGGAAGCAGAAGTAGATGTTGAAGCCGAGACCGAATGCGGCCGTCTTCGGAAACGAATTCAGGTACGAGCCAACCGCGACGAATAGCGCGAACGCGGCGGCTAGCGGCGCGAAACCGTCCATGTCCGGCAACAGCAGGAAATTGAACGCGATGCTCGCGAGCCACGCGACCGTGCAGCCGAGCGCGACCTGGCGCGTCGCCGCGGCCGGCGCCGGCATGATCGAGTAGAGCGCGCTGGCGATCGTTGCGGATACCACGGCACCGGCCGCGCCGGTCCAGCCCGATGCGATCCAGAACAGCGACACCGCCGACACCGCGACGATCGCACGCAGCCCTGCGGCGGCTGACACCATGCGGTTCGCGGAGGTGGCGATTCGCACGGGCGTCCGGGTTCGCTCCGTGTCGGCCGAGGCCGGAGCCGCGACCGAAGCCGGCTGCCGCCGGATCGCGACGAAGTCCGCGAGGTAAGCGCGCAAGCTGTCGAGCGCCTGACGAAGCAGCGACAGGCCGGTGAGCGCCTCGCGCGCGTTGCGCGCATCAGGAGCAGGTGCCGGCGCGCGGCTGTCAGGCAGCCGGGCGAAGGCCTGATCGAGCGCGTCGACGAGTTGTTCGACGGCCCGCAGATCGAACGCGCGTGCGGGATCGTCCGGCGGCAGCACCCGCGCGACGTCGTCGCATGCGGCCGACAGCACGCCGGCGGCATGGCGATCGTCGCCGTGCTGGATGCGTACGCGATACTGATGCAGCGCATGAAAGCGCGCGCCGGCATCGAGTAACTGTCCGGCCATGCGCGTCATGATGCCGTTGCGTGCGCGCAGGTCGGGATCCTCGAATACCGCCGCGCTGCGCAGATTCTCGAGTTGCGCACGCGCGGCGAGGAGCCGCAGGTAGCGGCGGCTCTGTTCGTCGGTCGGCAGGTTCTGTGTGAGCGCGGCACGCACGAAGCCGATGAAGTCCGCATAGTGGTCTTCGCCGGTCTTCATCAGCATCGCGCGGACGTGGCGCGGCAGGATCAGCGCGCTGACGACGCCGGCCGACAGGATGCCGATCGATACTTCGCCGAGTCCGGTGACGACGTTGGCGATGATGTCGTAAGGCCGGTCGATCGACGGGATTGCGGCGATGCAGGTCGCGTAGCCTGCGAGCACGAAGCCGTACGACTGATAGTTCCGGAAGTACGCGGCGCCCCATGTGCAGCAGCCGATCCACAGCACGAGCGCGCCGAGGAACAGCACGCGCTCCTGCGGGAATGCGCCGATCACCACGATCGCGGCGAGGTTGCCGACCAGCATGCCGACGCCGCGGTAGAAACCGCGCGCCATCACCATCCCGCTGTGCTGATGCATCATCAGGATCACGACGGTCACCATCGCGGTGCGCGGCGCCGTCAGTTCCAGCCGCATCGATACGCCCATCGCGAGCACGACGGCGACGACTGTCTTCGCGACATGGATCAGACGTGCGCCGTCGGTGCGCCCGTATTCGCGGCTCATGTCGAGCAGCGTGTACGCGAGCTGCGCCGCACGGAACGGCTTCGTTAGCGTGGGTTTGGTCGGTGGCATGGCGTGGCGGGCGGACGGATCCGGCAGGACGGGTTCGACGGGATGGCGCGCGATGCGCACGGCGGCGCCGCGCCGCGGGCCGGTCGCCGTCGGAAGACGGTACGAAAGTCGCGTCCGGAACGGTAGTCGGCGCACGGGAAACACGCGGTTCCGACGATGGAAACGTGCATCGCGTCAGGCCGAATCCGCGGCCAGCGTGTCGGCATGCAGCGCGGTGTCCGGGCGGGCCGGCCACGGCGGATCGAGCAGCGCGATGCGCACGTGCTCGATGAACAGTTTCAGCTTGTTGCTCGCATACGGATTGCGCGGATAGACCGCATAGATCACCTCGTCCTGCGGCGGGTCGTCGGCGAGCACGCGTACCAGCCGTCCGTCGCGCAGGTCTTCGTCGACGATGTAGCGCGGCAGCATCGCGATGCCGATGCCTTGCGCGGCGGCATCGCGCAGCGTATCGCCGTTGTTCGACAGGAACACGCTGCCCGGGTTGATCGTGCGCGGCTTGCCGAACCCGCCCGGCGTGGCGAACGTCCAGGTGGCCGACGGCGCCGTGTGGCTGTAGTTCACGCACCGGTGCGCGAGCAGCGCGTCGATCGACGCCGGTTCGCCGTGCGCCGCGAGATAGCCTGGACTGCAGACGACCACGCGTTCGCACGCGGCGACGCGGCGCGCGATGAGCGTGCTGTCGGGCAGCCGTGCGGAGCGCAGCGCGACGTCGAAGCGCTCGACTTCGAGGTTCACTGTGCGATCGTCAGTCTCGAGCGTGACGCGCAACTGCGGATGCGCGGCGGCGAACTTGGCGATCGCCGGCCCGAGCCAGCGGCGCGTGAGGCTCACCGGCGACGTGATGCGCAGTTCGCCGCACAGCCCGTGCGAGCGTTCGGCGATTTCCTCGGCGACGTCGACGAGCCGGCGCATCGATTCCGACGCGGCGCGATAGAAGGTCAAGCCGGCTTCGGTCGGCGTCACGTTGCGCGTGGAGCGCATCAGCAACTGGACGCCGAGCGTGCGCTCGAGGTCGCTGATGCGTTTGCTGACGACGGATTTCGACAGGCCGAGCCGGCGCGCGGATTCGGTGATGCTTTGCCGCTCGACGGCGAAGAGGAAGGCCTGGATATCGTCTATGTTCAGGGATTTCATGATGCAGTCCGAATGTCGTCGGGCGTGAGTCGGGCGCGGCCGCGCGCGGTGCGTCCGGGCTGCCGGCGGCGATCGACGGAAAAGGCCGCGGTCCCCGTCGTCCCGGTGCGTGCGAATCGTGCGACTAAAGCGCGGCGTACGGCGGCAGCGGCCGCAACACGATCGGGCGGTTCGGGAGCGGGGTGGTTCACGCGGGCCTGATGCCGTGGGAAGTCGGGATGGCTTCAAGCGTAGTGGAAGGTGTCACGTGTCGATAGACGGGCCGGATTGTCCTCAGTGTTCCGTGCGTGGAACGATCGATGTACGCCGCCGTGGCGGCGGTGCGCTGGCCGGCGCGCGTCAGGCGATCTGCGTGAGGCGATAGGCGTCGGCCTTCTCGACGGCGTTCCAGTCACGGAACCGGAACGCGATGCCGGGCTCTTGCCGGGACGGCGCGACGAGCTCCGCGAGCCGGGTCCGCAGGCGCGCCTCGTGGCTGGCCTTCGCGGACAGCACGGCGACGGTGTGCGGTCTCGTCATCTTCGTTTTCCTCGATTTCGTGCGCGGACAGGGCTGCGATGGGGACGCATCGGTTCACGCATGCGCGGCCAGGCGTCCGGGGCCGGCGGCGATCAGGATCATGAAACCGCCGATGATGCTGATGTGTTCGAGAAAGCCGGTCAGCATCAGCGTGCGCTGGTTGCCTTGCTGGTTCCAGAAGTCGTAGAACACCACCGCGGTCGCGAGCGTGAAGACCGCGAGCAGCAGCGACGCGAGGGTCGTCTGGAAGCCGACCATGATCGCGACGCCGCAGGCGAGCTGGACGATGATCGTGCTCGCGAGCGCGACACGTGGCAGCGGCAGGTTCTTCGCACGGACCTCGTCGAGCCCGTGCTGGAAGAACAGGAATTTGTTGATTCCGCTCAGCACAAACATCAGTGCGATGAAGAAGCGGCCTGCGAACAGCAGATAGTCGTCCATGACGCGTTCGTATTCGGTATCGGTCGGAGGAAAGGCGTCGACGCAACGTGGCGTCATGGCCGCACCCGCGCCGGAACGGACGGATGCAGCCTCGGCAGGCAACGGCATCCGCCGTCGC
>NZ_JAGIXF010000181.1:0-4462 GCF_021483755.1 Burkholderia sp. WTPI3
GCTGCCGCGGGAGGCGCAGGCGGGAAAGCCGGCTGGCGGGGCGCCCGCCGCGCCGCCGCGTCCCGCTTGGCTGCTGGCCGAGCCGCTGCCGTTGTTGATGCGCGGCGAGCGGCCGGTATTTCATACGCCGCTCAGGATGATGTCGTCGGCCGAGCGGATCGAAGCCGGGTGGTTCGACGGGCAGTTGGTCGCACGCGATTACCACGTCGCGCAGGACGAAGAGGGGGCGTGCTACTGGGTGTTCCTGGAGCGTTCGAGCAGCCAGGCCGTGCCGCGCTGGTTCCTGCACGGCCTGTTCGGGTGAGCGGCGATGGTTACGGAATTCAGTTGGCTGCCCGATTACGCGGAGTTGTTCTGCCGCTCGAACTTTTCGTTTCTGCATGGCGCGTCGCATGCGGAGGAACTGGTCGAGCGCGCGGCCGAGCTAGGCTATCGCGGGATCGCGATCACCGACGAATGCTCGCTCGCGGGCGCGCCGCGCATGCACGTCGCGGCGAAGGCGAAAGGGCTCCCGCTCGTCATCGGTTCGTATTTCGAAGTCACGCCGGATGAAGTCGCACCGGGCCACGATCCGGGCCCCGGCGCGTTCGGACTCGTGCTGCTCGCGCTGAACCGCGAAGGCTACGGCAACCTGTCCGAGCTGATCTCGTGGCGGCGGATGGCCGCACCGAAGGGCACCTACACGCTCACGTCGCGGATGCTGTCGGCACCGCCCGCGGAGTTTGCCCATCTGCGCGGCATGCCCGACTGCTTTGCGATCCTCGTACCCGCGTATCCGGTGCGCGCCGACGTACTCGATGCGCAGGTCGCGTGGTTTCGCACGACGTTCGGCGAACGTGCGCGGCTCGGGCTCGTGCAGCTGCAGCGTGCGCTGGACGGCGTGCAGCGCGACGAGATCCGCGCGGCCGGCGAGCGGCGTGGCGTGCGGATCGTCGCGCTCGGCGACGTGACGATGCACCGGCGCTCGTGCAAGGCACTGCAGGACGTGATGACGGCGATCCGGGTCGGGATGCCGGTTTCGGAGTGCGGCTACGTGCTCGCGCCGAATGCGGAGCAGCACTTGCGTTGGCGACAGCGCATCGGACAGTTGTATTCGGCGGGCGAGATCGCGGAGACATGTGCGATTCTCGATGCGTGCGATTTCGAACTCGGCGAGTTGAAGTATGAATATCCACTCGAACTTGTGCCGCGCGGACATACGCCAACCAGTTACTTGAGGCAGGAGACATGGGCTGGCGTAGCTCGACGCTATTGGAATGGTGTGCCGGCAAAAGTGGCAAAACAGATTCGGTATGAGCTTGCCCTGATCGAGAAACTGGAATACGAGCCGTTCTTCCTGACCGTCTACGACATCGTCAAATACGCGCGCAGCCAGAACATCCTGTGCCAGGGCCGCGGCTCGGCCGCGAACTCGGTCGTCTGCTACTGCCTCGGCATCACCGAGGTGAATCCGGATCAAAGCACGATGCTGTTCGAGCGTTTCATCAGCGCGGAACGCGGCGAGCCGCCCGATATCGACGTCGACTTCGAGCACCAGCGCCGGGAAGAAGTGATTCAGCATATCTACCGGAAATACGGCCAGGACCGCGCCGCACTCGCGGCGGCCGTGTCGACGTATCGTCCGCGCGGCGTGCTGCGCGAAACCGGCAAGGCGCTCGGCGTCGATCCGATGCTGGTCGACCGCGTCGCGAAGGGGCATCGCTGGTTCGACGGCAGTCGCGACCTGCTGCAGCAATTCGCGTCGACCGGACTCGATCCGGCGACGCCGATCATTCAGACATGGGCCGAACTGGCGGGGCGGCTGCTCAACTTCCCGCGTCACCTGTCGCAGCACTCGGGCGGTTTCGTGATCAGCCGCGGCAAGCTCACGCGGCTCGTGCCGGTCGAGAACGCGGCGATGGACGGGCGGCGCGTGATCCAGTGGGACAAGGACGATCTCGAAGTGCTCGGGCTGATGAAGGTCGACGTGCTCGCGCTCGGCATGCTGTCGGCGCTGCATCGCGCGTTCGACATGCGCACCGCGTGGCGCGGGCCGCCGTCGCCGGACGGCAAGCCGTTTACGCTGAAGCACATTCCGCAGGATGACGAAGCAACCTACGACATGATCTGCCGCGCCGATACGGTCGGCGTGTTCCAGATCGAATCGCGCGCGCAGATGTCGATGCTGCCGCGGCTGAGGCCGCGCAACTACTACGATCTCGTCGTCCAGGTGTCGATCGTGCGGCCCGGCCCGATCCAGGGCGGCGCGGTGCATCCGTATCTGAAGCGGCGCAGGATCGTCGCCGGCGAAGAAGCGGGCGAGGTCACGTACCCGAGCGACGCGCTCAAGGCCGTGCTCGAACGCACGCTCGGCGTGCCGATCTTCCAGGAGCAGGTGATGCAGATCGCGATCGTCGCGGCGGGCTTCACGCCCGGCGAGGCCGACGAATTGCGCCGGGCGATGGCCGCGTGGAAACGCAAGGGCAACCTCGAGAAGTATTACGACAAGATCGTTGACGGGATGCTCGAGCGCAACTACACGCGCGAATTCGCCGAGCAGATCTTCGAGCAGATCAAGGGCTTTGGCGAATACGGTTTCCCTGAGAGCCACGCGGCCAGCTTCGCGAAGCTCGCGTACGCGAGCAGTTGGCTCAAATGCCACGAACCGGCGATCTTCCTCGCCGCGCTGCTGAACAGCCAGCCGATGGGGTTCTACCCGCCGTCGCAACTCGTGCAGGACGCGAAGCGTCACCGTGTGAAGGTGCTGCCGATCGACGTCACGCGAAGCGGCTGGGAAGCGTCGCTCGAAGCGCTGCCGGGCCAGCCGCCACCGCGCGGCCAGCCGGCGGTGCGGCTCGGCCTGTCGCTCGTGCGCGGCCTCGGCGAAGCTGCCGCGCGGCGCATCGAGGCCGCGCGCGCAGACGGCCCGTTCGGGAACGTCGATACGCTCGCGCGTCGCGCGCGGCTCGAACGGCGCGATCTCGAAGCGCTCGCCGCCGCGAACGCGCTCGCGACGCTTGCCGGCCATCGCCGCGATGCGCTGTGGCAAGCCGTCGCCGCGGCGCCCGAACGCGACCTGCTCGCCGCCGCGCCGATCGACGAAGCGGAGAAACCCGCGCTTGGCGCGCCGTCGGAAGCCGACGACATCCTCGCCGACTACGACACCACCGGTCTCACGCTGAACCGCCACCCGGTCGCGCTGCTTCGGCCCGCGCTGCGCGCGCAGCGGCTGTTGTCCGCGGCCGAGCTGCGCGATCGTCCCGACGGCCGGCTCGCGCGCGCGTGCGGGATCGTGATCGCACGACAGATGCCGGGCACCGCGAAGGGCGTGATGTTCATGACGCTCGAGGACGAAACGGGCTGCGTGAACGTGATCGTGCGGCCCGAGCTGCTCGCGCGGCAGCGTCGCGAAACACTCGATTCGCGGCTGCTCGCGGCGTCGGGCGTGTGGCAGGTCGTCAGCGACGTGAGGCACCTCGTCGCGCAGCATTTCGAGGATCTGACGCCGTTGCTCGGCGGCCTGCGCACGTCGAGCCGCGAGTTCCATTGACGCAACGTGCCGGCACGCGTGCGGTTGCCGCGATTCATGCATACCAGTAGGCCGAACTGGTTCTATTCCGGTATCGTTTTAAGCCCGGTCAAACAGTCGAGTCCGGTGTCTGAACTGTCCCCTTGCATACCAATTCGGGTAAATCCCTATCCCGCATCATGTTGTAAACAAAGGCTTTACCGCTACTAAAACGCTTGCCGGGCAAGGCTTTCGGCGATTTTGGCACGGCTAATACCAGTTTGTTGACTGGTATTATTGTGGTTATATAATGCGTTCACTTTCGACGGTCCGAGATCATCGTCCGACACCTGGAGGCACATGGAAACCGGCTGGTCCGAACTGGCGCCCGATCCCGTCAACGACACGCCGCTGTATCTGCAGCTCGCCCGCAATCTGGCGAGCGCGATTCACGCCGGCGCGTGGCGAGCCGGAGAGGCGCTGCCGTCGGAGCGGTTGCTGTCGGTGTCGGTCGGCGTGTCGCGGATCACGGCGCGCCGTGCGCTCGCGCTGCTGGTCGAACAGGGGCTGATCAAGCGGGCGCGCGGTGCGGGCAGCTTCATCACGCCGCGTGTCGCCGATCCGCTGTCGCGTCTCGTCGGCTTCACCGCGAAGATGCAGCAGCGCGGCTTCAGGCCCGATTCGGTGTGGCTGTCGCGCAAGCTGCGCGCCGCGCGCCGCGACGAGATCACGCGGCTCGGTCTCGCGCCCGGCGCGACGGTTGCGCGGCTCGAACGGCTGCGTCGCGCGGACGGCATCGTGATGGCCGTCGAGCATTCGACGCTGCCGGCCGCGGTGGTGCCGGATCCGCAGGCGCTCGGCGCGTCGCTGTACGAATACCTCGAAGCGCGCGGGATGACCGTCGTTCGCTCGCTGCAGCACTTTCGCGCGGCCCATGCGACCCACGAGATCGCGCAGGGGATTGCTGTGAAGCCG
>NZ_JAGIXF010000182.1:0-4378 GCF_021483755.1 Burkholderia sp. WTPI3
CCGCATGGCTGCAGGGCGTATTCGCGCCGTTCGCGGACAACGGCGCGCCGGTCATCTACGATCGCGCGAGCCTGCTCGATCTCACGCTCGCGCATCTCGGCACCGTCGCCCTGTCGAGCCTGATCGGCACGCTCGTCGCGGTCGCGGCCGGCATCGCCGTCACGCGGCCGTCCGGCGCGGATTTCCTGCCGGTCGCGCGCAGCATCGTCGACATCGGCCAGACATTTCCGCCGGTCGCCGTGCTCGCGCTCGCGGTGCCCGCCGTGGGCTTCGGACTGAAGCCCGTGCTGATTGCGCTCGTCCTGTACGGACTCCTGCCGGTTTTCGAGAGCACCATCGCCGGGCTCGAGGACGTGCCGCGCGACGTCGTCGAAGCCGCGCGCGGGATGGGGATGAACGGCTGGCAGCAACTGGTGTCGGTCGAGCTGCCGCTCGCGTTTCCGGTGATCGTGAACGGCATCCGGCTCGCGGTCGTGATCAACCTGGGCACCGCGACGATCGGCTCGACGGTCGCCGCGCGCGGGCTCGGCGACGTGATCATCGCGGGGCTGCAGACGTCGAACACCGCGTTCGTGCTGCAGGGCGGCGTGATCGTCGGACTGCTCGCGGTGCTGGTCAGCGATGCGATCGGCGCGCTTGCGCGAGTGGCGGTGCGGCACATATGAAAAGACCGAGCGGCGACGTGAGCCTCGTGCAGCCGTGGAGGCTCGTGCGCGCAAAAGGGGATCCGGGTGGAAATCCGGCCATGCCGGTTCGTCCGGACTCCGATGGGTGTCTGCACAACAACCGAGCACGATGGCCCCGCCTGGTCCGGTCCGTCACGCCCCAAGCCTACACCGCGCTTTCATTCGAAGCCTCGCTCGAACACAAGCCGTGATTGGCCGATATACTATGCGCCTCCCATCCCCCCGCCCTTCACCATGCGACGACGGTTTTTCTGGCTGATCGTGCTTTCGCTCGGCATTGCGCAGCAGGCCTCGGCGCAGCAGGCGGCCGTGTTGCCGGCGCCCGCGCCCGAAGCGGCCGCATCCGCGCCGATCGATGCCTCCGCACCGGTCGCGAACGATCAGCCGAACGAAGCAAACCGCCGCATCACGTCCTACCTGACGAAGAAATTCGGTGTCGCGAAAGAGCGGGCCGCGAAGCTTGCCGATATCGTGAGCGTCACTGCGACGAAATATTCACTGCCTCCGGCACTCGTTTACGCCATCATCTCGATCGAATCGCGCTTCCAGGAGAAGGCGCGCGGCCAGCATGGCGCGACCGGGCTGATGCAGGTCGTGCCGGCTGCGCATCGCGGCCTGCTGCGCAACGTGAAGGATCTGACCGAGCCGAACGCCAACGTCGAGGCCGGTTCCGCGATCCTGTCGGGCTACGTGCGGGCGGCCGGCGGCAACGTGCAGGCCGGGTTGAAGAACTACGGCGGCTCGAATGCGTATGCAGCAAAGGTCATGCAGCGCGTCGACACGTTCCGGTTCGTGCTCGACCCCGAAGACGGCACGCAAAACGCGAACGACGGCAAAGCGCATATGGTGCCGGTCAGCGATCCGTCGACCGCGGCGCCCGCCGCGACCCGCAGCGCGAAGTAGGCGCGGCTTTCCCGTTCACTCGCCCGTGCGCCCCGCTGCCCGCCTGCTCGTCATCGCCGCGCTGTCGGCCCGCTCCGTTGCGGCATTCGCCGCCGTCGGCTGCGAACAACGGGGGCCGACGATGGAAGCCGTGCGCCGCTGCGCACTCGACGCCCGCGAGCAGCAAGTCGACCGTGCGTACCGGTCGCTCCAGCGCAAGCTCCAGCGACGCAACCCCGATGCGGCCATCCGGCTCGCGCAATCGCAGGCGAGCTGGACCAGCTTCGCCGGCGACACCTGCGATTACGTGAAAGCCGCGAATCCGCAGCGGATGATTCCGGACGACGCCTGGATGAACTGCCTGGTCGATTTCAGCGACGCGCGCGTGCGCATCCTGAAGAAGTGGGAAGCGCAACTGGACGCGTCGCCCTGAGCGGCGGGACGACGCGCTTCCCCCGTCATTCGCGTGCGAAGTGCGCGCGCAGAAACCCGATGAAGCGCTGCGTCTTCGCAGGCAGCAGCCGCGTTTCCGTCATCGCATAAACGGGCAGCGATGAATACGGCGGGTCGATCGAGAATCGCACGCGGGTCGCGATCGTTGCGGACGTGGCGTCCGGCGTGGCCGATCTCGAAACGTAAGGCCAGATGGCGCTCGCCCATCCGGATTTCGTGACGCGCGTGAAGACGGACGCGCCGCTGAACGACGCGCAGCGCGACACGTTCTTCGGCGGCGATGCGCGCGGGTACGTCGACTATCCGGCGCTGAGCAGCGCAGTTGCGGGTAACGGCGTCAATTCGGGACCATCGCCGTGACATGCCGGATCGGTGTCGCGGCGATGGTCGGCGAAGCGCGGGATCAGAGCAGCGCGACGTCGACCTTCGGCACCATGGGCGCAATGCGAAGGGCTCGCTCGGCCTGAACGCGCACATATTCCGAAATACGATGCACCCACGCACGCTCGTCGCCTGCATAAACGCCCGACTCCGCCAGCCCGGGCGCCAGTTTGGCAGCCAGCGTCGCCATCCGTGTCATTTCACGCGCAACGAGCGCCGGCCGGATCCGCGCACGATGCGCGAAGTCCGCGAGCGCGAAAGCGGTCAGTTCCTCGGTGCGAAACACATCCCCGTAGGCCATCGCCATATCCTGCACGTAAGCGTCGCCGTACACGTTCACGCACACCAGATCGTAAAGCGGCGCCGGATCGAGCCCGCCACTGCTGACGAAAAACGAAATGTTCTTGCCGTGTGCATCGCTGTTGCCGATCAGCAGTTGCAACAGCGCCCAGCGCAACATCGCTGAACGTGCTGCGGCGGGTGTCTCGAGCGACGGTGTCAGCGAAAACAGTTTCTCGAAGCTCACGCCTTCGCGGATATTGCGGATGTCCTCGTTGTTGCCGAGATTGCGTTCGTATTTGAGCGTCGCCGGCAAGTCGAGGGCCTGGCATCCATCAATGACATGCAGTCGCCGCACCGAGCTCACGCGCTGCGGATCGTCCGGTTCGGTCGTCACGAGCCGATCGAATCGTTCGATCAGCAGAATCGTCTCGGGGATACGCCGAATCTCGACATGCGCGACCGGCAATCCCATGTGGCGCGCCAGCGTCATGCAGAAATGCTCGTTGGCCACCATGAACGGCGCATTCGAGCTGCGCGATTCCGGCTTCAGAATATGCGAGCTGCTGAGCGCCCCGTCGACAAGCGCATACCGCTCCCCCTCGACGAGTACCTGCAGCTTGTCCTGATGGCCGGCGATCGACAGGCGCACCCGATCGTCCCAGACGGAAAACGGAATCGCATCGCGCTTACGGATACGGTCGGTCAATTCTTCCGCCGAGATCGGTCGCCGTACGGGCTCGAGGGTGTCAGGCGCTCGCGCGGCCGAGTCGTCGACCGGGACGAAGCTCAGCGCGCCGACGGGCTCCTTGCCGAGCATCCGGATCAGGCCGAAGACGTTGTCCTTCGATATCTGATACATCGATGCGGCAACGTCGAGTGCGCGGCCCTCGGGGAGCAGGTTGCCCACGAAGCGCTGGATTGCACCCTCCGGCGGCGTGCCGACATCGAGCGGAATGCATGGCGACAACGCAAACGCATCGCCGCGCACCAGCCACGCCGGATCGTACGAGAAGCCGTAGTCGTTGCGGCGAGCATCATAAGTCAACTGCCCGACCGGCGAGCCGTCGGCCGAAATGCGCAGGCGATGAATCATCACGCGCCCCCGGACGAGCCAGCGCGTACCGTCGCCTGATCGCGCAATACGTTGCGCGCCGTCTGTACATCGCGTTTCGGCACGACAAGCAAATTGAGGCCGAAGCCGTCCAGTACCTTGAACAGCTTGTCGAGACTCACCGCGCGGCCGTTTTCGAGCCGCGACAGCACATCCTTCGACACGCCGAGCATATCGGCCGCATCGTCGATCCGCATCCGGGTCTGCGCTCGCCGGTTGCGCACGAGCGCTCCGAGTGCGGCCAGGTCGGCTGCGAGCGGATCGGGGGTCGGGATGGGTTGCGGTAGGGTGCGGGCCATAATTCCGAAATTTCAGGAACAAAGCGCCGGCGCGAGCGAGCGACCGGCATAGTTCCGAGAATATCGGAATTATAGTGGTTCGCAGACGTGGCCGCCGATAATTCCGTTATTTCAGGAATAAATACCGGAACAGGTAGCGGCACCACATTGATCGCATATTTCAGGAACTATAAACGAACACGGCGGCGCATCCGCCCCGCCGTGTTCGCCCAGTCGCCGGATCACCTGCGTCGATCCGGTCCCCTCTGCCTACAACTCCCCCGCCCCCCCCGTCCACCGCAGGT
>NZ_JAGIXF010000183.1:0-4298 GCF_021483755.1 Burkholderia sp. WTPI3
GCTCGCGATCCAGCATCGCGTCGCCGACCTGCTCGGCGAATCCGTCGGCGGATGGAAATGCGCGCTGCCGCCGCCCGACCGCGTGATCGTCGCGCCGATCTTCGCGTCGACGATCCGCGAAGCCGATGCCCCGTACCGCGTCGTCGGCGGCCCGATCGTGCGCATCGAGCCGGAAATCGCCTTCGTGCTCGATCGCGACCTGCCCGCGCGCGAGCAGCCGTACGACGAGAACGACGTGCGCGGCGCGATCCGCGAAGTGCGCATCGTGCTCGAGGTGCTGGGCTGCCGCTATGCGGAGCCCGCGCGTGCATCGAAGTTCGAACTGCTCGCCGACGGGCAATTCAACCAGGGGCTGTGCGTGGGCCCTGTCGTGCCCGACGGGCTGAACGTGCCGCTCGCGACGCTCGCGCTGTCGTTCGAGGGCGCGCTGAACCGCACGATCGACGGCCGCCATCCGGACGGCGATCCGCTCAAGCCGCTCGTCTGGCTCGTCAACTTCCTCGCGTCGCGCGGCGACGGCGCGCGGGCCGGCCAGATCGTGACGACCGGCTCGTATGCGGGCGCGATCGACGTGCCGCTCGGCGATGCGCTGACGGTACGCTTCGGCGAGCTCGGCAGCCTGTCGGTGACGCTGACAGCCTGACTTGGCGGCCGTGCAGGTGCCGTGCGGATCGATGGCTCGATCACCTTTTCCGCGCATTTCCTCATGAGGGCGTGGCGGAAAGGGGGCTTTGGCGGGAATGGTGTTCTCGAAAGCGCTGCATCGAGTCGTGGCGTCTTCACGGCGCTTCGCCGTCAGCCCCCCGTCCGCCGATCGCCATACCGGACCGGATAGCTGCCACGCCGCGGCGGCTTGCGCCGCTTTCGCGCCCCGTTGCGTCTGGCTCGTCACATGGCGCGTCACCCTATCCTTCCGGCTCGACGCCGGACAGGACAGAGAGAATCAAGTCTGCTCGCCGTCCGGCTCGAACCTGTATCCGACGCCGTAGATCGAGCGGATGAAATCCTGATCGGGGCGCACGGCCTGCAGCTTGCGGCGCAGGTTCTTGATGTGGCTGTCGACGGTCCGGTCGGTCACGACGCGATGATCGTCGTACAGCCTGCGCAGCAGATGATCGCGCGGGTAGATCCGCCCCGGCGTGGACTGCAACAGCGACAGCAGCCGCAGTTCGATCGGCGTCAGGTTCAGGTCCTTGCCATCGAGCCGCGCGATGTAATGCTCGGGATCGACGACGAATGGCGACGGCGCCGCGGCCTGCGTGGCGACACCCGTGCCTTCCACACGCCGCAGGATCACCTTGACGCGCGCGACAACCTCGCGCGGGCTGAACGGCTTGCACACATAATCGTCGGCGCCGAGTTCGAGGCCGAGCAGGCGGTCAATCTCGTCTACACGCGCGGTCAGGATCACGATCGGCACGTCCGAGAACGTTCGCAATTCGCGGCAGATGTCGAGCCCGCTGCACCCCGGCAACATCAGGTCGAGCAGGATCAGCGAAGGCATGCGGGCCCGCACGGCCGTCACGACTTCGCGCCCGTCGTCGAGGATATGCGTGTCATAGCCTTCGGCCGTCAGGTAGTCGTCGAGCAGCGCGGACAGTTTCGGCTCATCTTCGACGATGAGGATGGACGCAGGGGTAGCGCGAGTAGTCATGCGAGTGGGCCGAGAAGAGGGACGCGGACGTGAATCCACAGGCCGCCGTAAGGCGAGCGCATCGCTTCGATCGTGCCGCCATGCGCGTCGACGATGTGCTTGCAGAGCGCGAGTCCGAGCCCCGAGCCGCCGCTCTGGCGGCTGCGTGACGCGTCGACGCGGAAGAACCGGTCGAACAGGTGCGGCAGCATCGGCTCGGGGACGGCCGGAAACGAATCCTGCACGTCGATCAGCAACTGCCCGTCGGCCGTCTGGACGGCCACGCGGATGCAGCCGCCCGGGTCGGTATAGCGCAGCGCGTTCTCGAACAGGTTCTGCATCAGTTGCGTCAGGCGATGCGGATCGCCCGAGATCGGCGTCGGCGCGGCGGGAATCGCGAGTTCGAGATCGAGCCGCTTCGACGCGAGCCGGTCGCGGAACGATTCGGCCACGCCCTCGATCAGGTGCGCGAGATCGACGGGGACCTTCTCGAATGTCAGTTCCCCGATATCGGCGAGCGACAGCTCGTGGAGATCGTTGATCAGCTGGCTGAGCATCGAAATTTCGGCCTGCAGCGACGCGAAGGTCGACGGGCTCGGGTGCCGCAGGCCGTCCTCGAGCGCTTCGAGTTCGCCGCGCAGAATGGCCAACGGCGTGCGCAGCTCGTGCGAAATGTCGGCGATGAAATGACGCCGCGCGCGCCCGGCCGACTCGAGCGTCTCTGCGAGCCGGTTGAAGTCGGTCGCCAACTGACCGAACTCGTCGCCGCGCTGTTCCGGCACGCGTACCGCATAGTCGCCGCTCGCGAGCCGATGGTTCGCGTCGACGAGCCGCCTGACCGGCGCGAGAAAAACCCGCGTGAGCACGATCGCGAGCAGCGCGGCCAGCAGCGCGGCGGCGCCGACGATCATCCAGGTCACGCGAACCTGCTCCGCCTGGAACTTCCGGTCGGCGGCATGAAACGGGCCGCCATTGTCCTCCACCGACAGCCAGCCGACCGTCTTGCCGGCCACCGTCAACGGGCGCAGCGCGGTATCGGGCGGCGGCGGCGGACCCTCGCCCGCGACGCGCTGCTTGCCTGCGTCGTAGAGGAACACGGGCGGCATCCGCTGCCAGCTCGGCGGCCCGCCGTCCGGCGGCGGCGCATGGCCGGCGTCGCCGGCCTCCATGCCGGGCGGCGGGCCGGGTTCGCCGCGCATGCCTGGTGGGGGGTTATCGGGCCCGCCGCCGGCCCCCGCATTGACGAACGCATTCCACGCTTGCGGATCGTCGGCCAGGAACTTCCAGTTGCCATGACCGAGGTACGCGCGCTCGAGACGCTGCTCGATCTGCTGGCTCTCCAGCGTGTTGCGACGCGTCACGTAGTCGAGAAAGTTGTTTTCGAAGCTGAACCGGATCGCCGCGCCCATCGCGATCGCGACGACCGTGCACGGAACGAGAATGGCGAGGAACAACTTCGACGTGATGCCCAGTTTCATACGTAATGGCCGCGCAGGTTGATCTTCCGATAGCGCCCGTCAGGTCGAAACGAGGAGACTTGGCATGCGGCATCCGGGAGGCAACGCGAGGTCCGCCCCTGCCGGATTGTCCGTTATCGGCCGGCGCGATAGGCGCCGCGGCCGCAATTTCCACAGTTTTTCCTCAATTTCCTCATCTTCGATGCGAAGTTGGATTTTAGGCTCCAACGCATGCCGTTTCCCCGTCATCCGCCCGAGCGGCGCAGGGGGAGCCGCCCCTGTCGGGCCCACCACCATGATCGTTGACTCGCCATGACCATCCAGATTCTCGTCGTCGAACCGGCCACGGAGGTACGCGACGCATTGCGTGCCTGCTTCAGCAAGAACCAGATCGAGATGTCGGTTCTTTACAATTTACCATCGCTGCTGCCCCGCCTCGACAAGGAGCTGCCGTCCGCGATCGTGATGCGGGCAGAGCAGCCCATCGACGGCCTGAAGGCCGCGCTCAGGCAGTTGCGCGATGCCGGCCACGAGATGCCGGTGATCGTCGTCAGCCGCTCGGCGGACGTCGTCGACAAGATCGTCGCGCTCGAACTCGGCGCGGACGACTACCTGGTCGATCCGTTCGACCCGCACGAACTCGTCGCCCGGATCCGCTGCGTGCTGCGCCGCTGTACCGCGAATCCCTATCGATTGCCCGAAGCGGGCAACCGCTATCAGTTCGGCGAGATCGAAGTGGATTTCTGCGCGCGGCGCGTGTACATGGCCGGCCGCACGCTGAGCTTGCGCGAGAGCGAATTCCTGTTGCTCAAGGTATTCGCATCGCATCCGATGCGCGTGCTGTCGCGGATGAACATCCTGTCGCTGCTCGGCAAGAATTCGCTGCAGCAATCGGAGCGCGGGCTCGACGTCCAGGTGTTCCGGTTGCGCACGCTGATCGAGCATACGACCGGTCATCGCTACATCCAGACCGTGCGCGGCAGGGGCTACATCTTCGTGCCCACGCTATTCGACGAACGCGCATCGGGCCGGACGAGCGCCGCCTGGGCATGATGGCGCGACTCCGGAACCGCGCCGTGATGAAACCGGCCATGCGTCTGCTCGTCGTGTCGTGCCTGCTGATGCTGGCGCATCCGGCCCCCGCCCAGCAACCGCCCGATCGCCCGGGCCCCGATCCGGCGGGCCGCGGTCGCCGTGTCCGGCCGGAT
>NZ_JAGIXF010000184.1:0-4128 GCF_021483755.1 Burkholderia sp. WTPI3
GGGAGGAAGGTCGGGCGGGTGGCCGTGGGGCTCGGGTCGGGGGCATGGCGGGCGGTGGGGGACGCACGGGCGCGGTTCGCGCTGGCGCAACTGCGGTGGCAGCGCGCGCGGCCCGACCCGGCGCACGCGCGTCACGTGCTCGCGGGGCTGTCGCAACGTCTCGCGGTGGCGCTGCAGCGTCGTTACGAGCGCGATACCGCGCGGGTCTCGGCATGTGCGGCGCGGCTCGAGGTGCTGAGCCCGCAGCGCACGCTCGAGCGAGGCTATGCGGCGCTGATCGATGCCCAGACCGGCCGCGCGGTACGTGCGCCGGGCGCGTTGAAACCGCAGCGCCGCCTGACCGTGCATCTCGCCGAAGGCTCGGCCGACGTGTCGCTCGCCGACGTGCAGCCGCGACTCACCGACACGATCTGACGGCGACCGCGTAAGCGAAACGAAGGTCGCCCGCCGGGGTCGCCCGCCGCATCCGGTGCGGGAACGCATGCTGCGCGCGTCGTCTCGTCCTGCCGGACGAAGCGTCAACGCCGATTTTCCGCATACCGCGGATAAATGCCCGGTGAGTTTGCGGGGATATTCGGACTCGCCTACAATCGGACGCTCGGCAGCATTCAACACAGCCTCCCTACATACTCAACGAAGGAATCGCCATGGCTCATACGCTCCCGCCGCTCCCGTACGCTGAAGACGCACTCGCGCCGACCATCTCGCTCGAGACGATCCAGTACCACTACGGCAAGCACCACCAGGCTTATGTGACGAACCTGAATAATCTGATCCCGGGCACGGAATTCGAAAACCTGTCGCTGGAAGAGATCGTCAAGAAGTCGTCGGGCGGCATCTTCAACAACGCCGCGCAAATCTGGAACCACACGTTCTTCTGGAACAGCCTGTCGCCGAACGGCGGCGGCGCACCGACGGGCGCGCTGGGCGACGCGATCAACGCGAAGTGGGGTTCGTACGACGCGTTCAAGGAAGCGTTCACGAAGGCCGCAGTCGGCACGTTCGGTTCGGGCTGGGCATGGCTCGTGAAGAAGGCCGACGGTTCGCTCGACATCGTGTCGACGAGCAACGCCGCGACGCCGCTGACGACCGCCGACAAGGCGCTGCTGACGATCGACGTGTGGGAACACGCGTACTACATCGACTACCGCAACGCACGCCCGAAGTTCGTCGAAGCGTTCTGGAACATCGTGAACTGGGACTTCGCAGCGAAGAACTTCGCGTAAGCCCCGGCGTGTGCGCGCCATCGCGGCGCGCGACACTGCGAAAAAAGCCCTCGTGACGAGGGCTTTTTTTGTTTTTACCGGATGCCGATGAGTCCGCGGCATGCGGCGGATCACGCAATCATCCCCGACGCCCAGCCGAGCGCCGCACTCGCAATCACGACGGCCCACGGCGGCATGCGCCAGAACACGAGCGCGACGAACGCGACGAGCGCGGCAGCGAAATCGCGCGGCGACACGATCGTGTCGCTCCACACCGGGTGATAGAGCGCGGCGACCAGCAGCCCGACCACGGCCGCATTCACGCCTGCGAGCGCGGCCTGCATCCGCGTGCTGCGGCGCAGGCGTTCCCAGAACGGTGCGGTGCCCGCGACGAGCAGGAACGACGGCGCGAAGATCGACACGAGCGCGATCGCCCCGCCGAGCCAGCCGTTCGGGGCATCGCGCAGCGACGCGCCGAGGAACGCCGAGAAGGTGAAAAGCGGCCCCGGCACGGCTTGCGCGGCGCCGTAGCCGGCGAGGAAAGCCGAATCGCCGACCCAGCCCGGTGCGACCACGGCCGCCTGCAGCAGCGGCAGCACGACGTGGCCGCCACCGAACACCAGCGCGCCGGTGCGGAAGAACGCGTCGACGACCGCGAGCGCGTGCGAATCGAGTGCGCGAGCCGCGAACGGCAGCATGACGAGCAGTGCGGCGAACAGCACGAGCCACAGCACGCCCGCGCGATGCGACACATGCAGCGGCAACGGATCGTGCGCGCCGCGCTCGGGTTGCGGCAACAGCACGAGGCCGGCCGCGCCCGCCGCGACGATTACCGCGACCTGCAGCCAGGCGGCCGGCACGAGCAGCGCGATGCAGGCCGCGGCTGCCATCAGCGTGACGCGGCGCGCATCCGGGCACAGCGTGCGCGCCATGCCCCACACCGCCTGCGCGATCACCGCGACCGACACGATGCGCAGCCCGTGCAGCGCGCCGGCCGCGACCGGCATGCCCGTCGCGTGCACGCCGAGCGCGAACAGCATCATCAGCAGCGCCGACGGCAGCGTGAAGCCGAGCCATGCGGCGAACATCCCCGCATAGCCTGCGCGCGACAGCCCTATCGCCATTCCGACCTGGCTGCTGGCCGGTCCCGGCAGGAACTGGCACAGCCCGACGAGATCCGCGTAGGCGCGCTCGGTCAGCCAGCCGCGTCGCGTGACGAATGCGTCGCGGAAGTAGCCGAGATGCGCGACGGGGCCGCCGAACGACGTGAGGCCGAGCCGCAGGAATGCGACGAACACGGGCCACGCGTGGCGGGAAGGTGCGGAGGCGGTCGACGTGTTCACGGGCGGGGATGGGGGCGAGCAAGGGCGAACGAGCCGCCACGATAGCGCAACGGCGTGACGCCGGGAATGCGGCGTTGCGGCGATTGTGCGGGCGTCAGGCCGTGCCGTCGGGCAGCCCGCTCGCGCGGCGCAGCGCGTCGACGTCGACCAGTTCGATCTCGCCGACATGCAGCCGCACGATGCCGTCGGCCTGCAGCGCCTTCAGCAACTGGTTGGTGGTCTGCCGCGTCAGCGACAGCATCGACGCGAGCTTTTCCTGCGACAGCCGAATGCGCGTGCGGCCGGCACTGATCCCGCCGTAGCCGTTGGCGATCATCAGCAGTCGCGTGGCGAGACGCTGCGCGGCCGGCATCACGCTCATCGCCTCGACGGTCAGGAAGCTCAGCCGGAGCTTTTGCGCCATCAGCAGCGCGAATTGCCGCCAGTATTGCGGCGTCGTGTCGAGGATTCCGAGCAGGGTGGCCTGAGGAGTGTGCAGCAGCAGCGTGTCGTCGAGCGCGATCGCATCGTGCGTGCGGGGCTGGCCGTCGAACAGTGCGATCTCGCCGAACCACGTGACGGGCTCGGCGACCGTCAGCAGCGCCTCCTTGCCGTGCGAATCCACCGCGCCTATGGTGAGGGAACCGGTCAGTACCGCGTACAGCCCGCACGGCGGGTCGCCGCGCCGGAACAGCGCATGGCCGGCAGGCAGGCGCCGCAGCGCGGCGCGCTCGAGCAACTGCGCGCGCAATTCGGGCGGCAGCGCGGCAAACCACGGGTGCGCTTCGAGCTGCGGCAGGTAGGGGGCGAGCGACGAGGGCATGGGCACGCGATGTCGGATAGCTGACAGAGGTTCTCGGGCGTGACGCGCATCATAGCGCTCAATGATCGTTCAGGAGACACCATGAAGACGCTGGAAGACCACCTTTCCCAGTATGCGGCCTACCACCGCGACGCGCGCAACATCGCGACGCACCTGGTCGGCATTCCGATGATCGTGTTCGCAGTCGAGGTACTGCTGTCGCGGCCGGCGCTCGGGGTGCTGGCCGGCGTCGCGCTGTCGCCGGCGCTGCTGCTCGCCGTGGCGTTCGCGGTGTTCTACCTGCGCCTCGACCTGCGTTTCGGGGTCGTCATGGCCGCGCTGTTCGCGCTCGGGCTGTGGGCCGCGCAGACGCTCGCGTTGCTGCCGACCGCGCAATGGCTCGGCGTCGGCATCGGCGCGTTCGTGGTCGGCTGGATCGTGCAGTTCGTCGGGCACTGGTTCGAAGGGCGCAAGCCCGCGTTCGTCGACGACCTCGTCGGCCTGATGGTCGGGCCGCTGTTCGTCGTCGCCGAAGTCGCGTTCTTCGCGGGGCTGCGCAACGATGTGCGCCGCGAAGTCGAGCGGCGCTCGGGGCCCGTGCACGGCGGCGCGCACTCGCATGTCTGACGCGTCGGCTGCGTCGGTCTGCGTGTTCGGCGCGGGCGCGATCGGCTGCTACCTCGGCGGCCGGCTCGCGGCGACAGGCGCCGACGTGACGTTCGTCGGCCGTGCGCGGATCGCCGAGGCGATTCGCGCGCAGGGGCTGACCCTGACCGACCAGCGCGGCTATCGCGCGCAG
>NZ_JAGIXF010000185.1:0-4113 GCF_021483755.1 Burkholderia sp. WTPI3
CCGACGCGAGGATCGGCGCGGCCGCCGGCAATGCGGACGGCACGCCGCCGACCGCCCCGCTGCCCGCCGACAGCCCTGGCGCGGTGGCCTGCCCGGGCGGCGTCGCGAAGAACTCCGACGCGAGCCGCGCGAGTGCCGCCGGGTCGGGCAGGCCCGCCGGCAGCGGCGCGTGCGGCAGCGCGAGCGCGTCGCTGCTTGCCGAGCCGGGATTAACGGTAGGTGTCGGGATAGTCATGGTACTTGGCGATTTCGACGTCATCGAGGACAGCCAGCGCATCCGGTGAATGGACCGCGAGCGAGCAGTACAGCGAGATCAGGTACGACGCGATCGCCTGGTTGTTGATCCCCATGAAGCGCACCGACAGGCCCGGCCCCTGCTCGCCCGCGACGCCCGGCTGATAGAGGCCGACGACGCCCTGGCGCTTGTCGCCGACGCGCACCAGCAGAATCTTGGTCTTGCCGTCCGCGACAGGCACCTTGTCCGACGGGATCAGCGGAATGCCGCGCCACGTGAGGAATTGCGAGCCGAACAGGCTGACCGTCGGCGGCGGCACGCCGCGCCGCGTGCATTCGCGGCCGAACGCGGCGATCGCGAGCGGGTGCGTGAGGAAGAACGCGGGTTCCTTCCACACCTTGGTCAGCAGCTCGTCGAGATCGTCCGGCGTCGGTGCGCCCGTCAGCGGGAAGATCCGCTGTTCGTCGGTCACGTTCGCGAGCAGACCGTAATCCGGGTTGTTGATCAGCTGGCTTTCCTGCAGCTCCTTGATCGTCTCGATCGTCAGGCGCAGCTGCTCCTTGATCTGGTCATGAGGACTGCTGTAGAGATCGGAGATGCGCGTATGCACGTCGAGCACCGTGCTCACCGCATTCAGGAAATACTCGCGCGGCTGTTCTTCGTACGGCACGAAGGTCTGCGGCAGCACGCTTTCGTCCTCGAGCTGCGTGCATGCGGCGCGCACGGCCTCCGGGTTCTTCACCTGGTTCAGGCGATAGATGCCGGCCTCGACCGGCACCCATTGCAGCAGATGGGTCAGCCAGCGCGGCGTGATCGTGGAAAGCTGGGGGACGGTCTTGGTAGCGTTCGCTAGTTGGCGGGCGGCGTGATCGCTCAGCGCGGCCGTGCCGCTTGCAACGGTCGACATGTGTGGCTCCGGATTCTTAAGATGAAAAACGGGATTGCTTATGACGCTTGGTGATTATCGGAAGCACGCACCTGCCGGCTCAACATGCTATAGCCGTCACACGGCACAACCGAAGGGGAAAAACCGGGATGCCGTCAGGTGACGTACACGCCGGGCAGCAGCGTCGAGATCGACACGTCGAATGCGCGTGCGATCTTGTCGGCGGTAACGATCGATGCGATCGCCTCGCCGCGCTCGATCTCGCCGACATACGAACGGTTCAGCCCCGCGTGTTCGGCGAGTTGCTCCTGCGACCACGTCCGTGCTTCGCGCAGCTTGCGCACGTTGGCGCCGAAGTGCTGGATCAGGTCGCTCATGTCGTCACCTGCGTGTCGGGCACCGGCTCAGCCGGCTCGCGCCGCGTGCGCGGTGCGGCATTCGCTTCGCTGCGCAGCACGGCCTGCGTGACGTTCGCGCCGGCCGGCACGTCCTGCGTGAGCCACACGTTGCCGCCGATCACCGCGCCGCGGCCGATCGTGACGCGGCCCAGGATCGTTGCACCTGCATAGATCACGACGTCGTCCTCCACGATCGGATGGCGCGCGAGCCCTTTCTCCAGATGGCCGGCCGCATCGCGCGG
Source organism: Burkholderia sp. WTPI3 (assembly GCF_021483755.1). Taxonomy (NCBI): domain Bacteria; kingdom Pseudomonadati; phylum Pseudomonadota; class Betaproteobacteria; order Burkholderiales; family Burkholderiaceae; genus Burkholderia; species Burkholderia sp. WTPI3. The sequence continues at coordinate 1,762 of NZ_JAGIXF010000185.1, forward strand.
GAAACGCTTGGCTCCGAGCGTGACGGCCTGGTACACGCGCACGCGCTCGCCGATGATCGCGGTCTCGCCGATCACGACGCCCGTGCCGTGATCGATGAAGAAGCCGCCGCCGATGCGCGCGCCCGGATGAATGTCGATGCCGGTTTCCGCGTGAGCCTGCTCGGCGATGATCCGCGCGAGCAGCGGCAACCCGAGCCGGTACAACTCGTGCGCGAGCCGATGATGGATCATTGCGAGAATGCCGGGATAGCAAAGCAGCACTTCGTCGACGCTGCCCGCGGCCGGATCGCCATGGAACGCGGCCAGCACGTCGCTGTCGAGCAGCCGGCGGATATCCGGCAAGCGCGCGGCGAATGCCTGCACGGCCGTGGACGCCGTTTCGTCGATCCGTGCGTCGGCGTTGCGTTGACGCGCGGCGTAGCGCAACTCCAGCGTCACTTGCGCGAGCAGCGCGTTCAATGCCGCGTCGAGTGCATGGGCCACATAGAAGTTCTCGCTTTCCTGGCGCAGGTCGGGTGGCCCGAGCCGCATCGGGAACAGCACGCCCTTCAGCGCGCCGATGATCTGCGCAAGCGCCTCGCGCGCCGGCAGGTCGCGCCCGCCCGGTTCGAGTGAGCGCCGCTGCTTCTCGCGCCATGCGCGGCGCTCCGTCTGCAGCGACTGAACGATGTCGTCGATTTCGAATGCGGCCATGCCGACTTCTCCCCGTAACGGCCGTGACTCAGTCCTGCGCCCACGGCAGGTCGCGATAGCGCCAGCCGTTCCGGCCGCCGCGATGCTGCCGCTCGTCGAGGTCGCCCTCGAACCCTTCGAGCACGTTGAATACCTGCGTGAACCCGGCCTTCGCCGCGGCCTCGGCCGCCTGCGCGGACCGGTTGCCGCTGCGGCACAACAGCAGCACCACCGCGTCCTTGCCGGTCTTCGCTTCCAGTTCGCGCACGAAGCGCGGGTTGCGCGTCAGGCTCGTGCCGGTCGCCCACGGCACATGCAGCGACTCCGGCACGTGGCCGACGAATTTGCGTTCCTCCGCGGTGCGCACGTCCACCAGCAACGCGTCGCCGGCGGAGAACAGCGCCCACGCCGCTTGCGGCGCCACGCCGCCCGCGTAAGGCGTGCCCGCCGATGCGGCCGCCGCGCGGGCGTCCTCGAGCGCCTGCTGTGCGGCGGTTCGTTCTTCCAATGCAAAAGTCATGACGCTTCCTTGTTCTCGCAGATTCGTATGAACAAACACCCTGGGAATGCGGCCGGTGCAGCTTGCGTGCTGTCTATAGCCGTCAGCCCCACTATGCGAGCGCGCTCGGGGAAGCAGAACCAATAAAAATTCATTTCCTAATCAGCGGCGCGTGAAATGCAATAGCAGAGGACCGCTATTGGGGCGGGGTCGTGCGGGGGATGTGAAGAGATGACCGTTCGATGTCATGCATCGAAGGCTTTTGAAAGGCGTCCGAGCCGTGAAGTCACGAGCGGCGCGCTGCGCGTCGTCATGGAATTGAAACGAGCACTGCAACCGCGAGGATCCGGGTAGCTTTCATGAGCGCGCTCCCTGGAGGAAGTCGGGTATCGATCACCGGGCGCCCGACGCGAAGGTCTGGCACCGAACTTTTGCTGCGTGTCGACAGCAGAACCCGCTCACGTATCCGGCATGTTTCAGCAACATGGCGTCAGCACGATCCGATGCTTCTGAAGCGGCGATAGATCCAGTGCGATACAAACATGCCGGTCTTACCTCGCTTGCACGGACGATAACGATTCAGGCGCTGCAAGGTACAGACGCAGTGTCGTACGCACGCGCGTCACACGACTTCATCACCGGATAACGCACCTGACAGACGAATCGGATCGAGAGGTCGCGCGTATCTACATTCATGAAGCAATGCGAAGCATTCTCGCCTGAAACACATTCTGACAATCCCCGTTCATTGCCACGGCCTTTGCGCGCATTTTTCCGGAATCGGCGTTTTTCCTGTGACCCAAAATCGTTATGCTTGCCGCCTCGTTCCGGTTCTTCATTGATTCGGATACTTATCGATTATTTCGATATCGATCCGATGACGGAGAAACGTATCAGGCCTGTCAAGGAGTCTGGATGACCGATTCATTTCCCGATCCGCGACCGGTAGCGGACACACCCACCGACGAACCGGCCACTGAGGCCGGGTTGCCTGACGCACCTGCGTCGCGCCCTGAACCGCCATCGATCATCGTCGGCCGTGTCGAAGGGATGACGATGTTCGCGAAGAACACGCCGCTTATCTGCATCAGGCAGATGCCCTTGCCCGGCGTCGTGATCTTCGTGCATGGCGTGAACTCGGAGGGCGAATGGTTCGATGCGACGGAGGATGGGCTGTGCAA
>NZ_JAGIXF010000186.1:0-4106 GCF_021483755.1 Burkholderia sp. WTPI3
GCGCTACCCGCCGACGTGCCGCTGCGGCCGATTCACCGCAACGCCCCGCCGCTGGCCGAGCAGAAGGGCACGAGCACGCTGTTCGCGACGGGCATCAAGGTGATCGACCTGCTTGCGCCGCTCGCGCAGGGCGGCAAGGCCGCGATGTTCGGCGGCGCCGGGGTCGGCAAGACGGTGCTCGTGATGGAGCTGATCCACGCGATGGTCGAGCGTTATCAGGGCATTTCGGTGTTCGCGGGCGTGGGCGAGCGGTCGCGCGAGGGGCACGAGATGCTGCTCGACATGCGCGGTTCCGGCGTGTTGGGCCGCACGGTGCTGGTGTACGGCCAGATGAACGAGCCGCCGGGCGCCCGCTGGCGCGTGCCGCTGACGGCGCTGACCATCGCCGAATATTTCCGCGACGAGCGTGCGCAAAACGTGCTGCTGCTGATGGACAACGTGTTCCGTTTCGTTCAGGCGGGCGCGGAGGTGTCGGGTCTGCTGGGGCGGCTGCCGTCCCGGGTCGGCTACCAGCCGACGCTGGCGAGCGAGGTCGCCGCGCTGCAGGAGCGGATCGCGTCGGTGGAGGGCGCCGCCGTCACGGCGATCGAGGCGGTCTATGTGCCGGCGGACGATTTCACGGATCCGGCGGTGACCGCGATCGCCGCGCACGTCGACAGCATGGTGGTGCTGTCGCGTTCGATGGCGGCGGAAGGCATGTATCCGGCGATCGATCCGGTCGCGTCGTCGTCGATCCTGCTCGATCCGCTCGTGGTCGGGGACGAGCACGTCGCGGTTGCGACCGAGGTGCGCCGCGCGATCGAGCATTACCGCGAACTGCAGGACGTGATCGCACTGCTCGGCATCGAGGAACTGGGCGCGGACGACCGCCGCACCGTCGAGCGCGCGCGTCGCCTGCAGCGCTTCCTCACGCAGCCGTTCGCGGTGACCGAGGCGTTTACGGGGCAGCCGGGCCGCTCGGTGACGACCGCCGAGACGATCGCCGGCTGCGCCGCGATTCTGCGCGGCGAGTGCGATACATGGCGGGAAAGCTCGCTATACATGGTCGGCACACTGGACGACGCGCGCCGCAAGGAAGCCGCCGCCGCAGGCGGGGACGGGGGAGCGCATGGCTAGGCTCGACCTGACGATCGCGACGCCCGCGCAACTGCTGGTCGATGCGCTGGAGATCGCCTCGCTGCGCGCCGAGGATGCGACCGGCAGCTTCGGTGTGCGGCCCGGCCACGTCGATTTCGTGACGCTGCTGCGCGCGTCGGTGGTGCGTTGGCGAACACCCGACGACCAATGGCATTACTGCGCGCTGGACGAAGGCGTGTTGAGCGTGTCGGGCGGTGTCCGCGTCGCGATCGCGTGCCGCGACGCGGTGCCCGGCGATTCGCTTGAACAACTCGACGCGCTCGTGCGCGCGAACCGCGCCGCCCGGCTGGACGCCGAACGGCGCGCCCGCGTCGACGAGACGCGGCTGCATGCCGAAACGGTCAGGCGTTTGCTGACGTATCTGCGACCCGGGGGAAGCGCGGGCGCCGCCCGCGATCCATTCGTCGCGGAGCCGCGGCGATGAGCGGGCGGCCACCGCCGGATCCGCGCGACCGGCCCGATCGCGTCGAGCAGGCCGCACGGCACGCCGCCGAACGCGCGTCGCGCGGCGCACGCGATCCCGAACCGTCGCTGGGCGCACGGCTGGCGCAGATCGGCGTGCTCGGCTGGGCGATTCTCGCGCCGACGCTCGCCGGACTGGCGCTGGGGCGCTGGCTGGACCGGCTGTATGCGACGCGCGTGTTCTTCTCCGCGCCGCTCGTCATGATCGGCGCAGCCGCCGGGTTCTGGTTCGCGTGGAAATGGATGCATAACCAGCAAGGACAAAACCATGACGATTGATGCGTGGCTGTCGCCCAACCTGGCCGCCGCGATGCTCGGCGTTGCCGCCGGCCTCGCGCTCGGTGCATGGCACTTCGGTTCGCTCGCATGGAACTGCCGCCTGTTCGCCGCCGGCCGCGTGGCTTGCGCGCTCGGGCTGCAAGGCGCGCGCATCGCCATCGCGGTCGCCGTGCTGGTGGCGCTGGCCCGGATCGGCGCCGCCGCCGTCGTGGCGGGCGCGCTCGGGCTGCTGGTCGCGCGCGCCGTCGCGCTCAGATACGCCGACGCATCGGCGGCGCTCCGGGGGCTGCGATGAGCGCCTCGCCGCTTGCGACCGTCCCGCTCTGGACACTGGGTCCGCTCTCGATTTCGTCGCCCGTGCTGGTCACGTGGGGAATCATGCTGGCGCTGGCGGCACTCTCGGCGTTCGCGCGCCGGCGCTTGTCGCTCGAACCGTCGCGCCTGCAAAGCGTGCTGGAGCTGCTGGTCGCCACTGTCGACGCACAGATCGTCGACACGATGCGAGCCGGGGCCGCCCGCTATCGCGCATTGATCGGCACGATCTTCCTGTTCGTGTTCACCGCGAACGCTTCGTCGCTGATCCCGGGCGTCGAGCCGCCCACCGCGCACCTGGAAACCGACGCGGCGCTCGCGCTGGTCGTACTGGGCGCGACGTGCTACTACGGCGTGCGCACGCGCGGCTGGAAGAATTATCTCGCCACCTTCGCCGAACCGACCTGGGTGATGATCCCGCTCAATCTCGTCGAGCAGCTGACGCGCACGTTCTCGCTGATCGTGCGGCTGTTCGGCAACGTGATGAGCGGCGTGTTCGTGATCGGCATCGTGCTGTCGCTCGCGGGACTGATCGTGCCGATCCCGCTGATGGCCCTCGACCTGCTGACCGGCACGGTCCAGGCCTACATCTTCATGGTGTTGTCGATGGTGTTCATTGGTGCGGCGGCGGCCGATGACGAACCCTCCGTTCACCGCCGCAAGCAGGAGCAGTCATGAGCAATCTCATCGAAATCGTCAGCATCGCGGCAGCGGCGCTCGCCGTGTCGTTCGGTGCGATCGGGCCCGCGCTGGCCGAAGGTCGCGCGGTCGGCGCGGCCATGGACGCGATTGCCCGCCAGCCGGATGCGGCGGGCACGGTTTCGCGCACGCTGTTCGTCGGGCTGGCGATGATCGAGACGATGGCGATCTACTGCCTGGTGATCGCGTTGCTGCTGTTGTTCGCCAACCCGTTCATCAAGTAGCACGAGGCGACGATGCGAATCGACTGGTCCACGCTGATCCTGCAGACCATCAACGTGGTGGTGCTGGTGTGGCTGCTGTCGCGCTTTCTGTTCAAGCCGGTCAGCGCGATCATCGCGGCGCGCCAGGAAGCGGCGCGCAAGCTGATCGACGCCGCGCGCGACGATGCCCGCGCGGCGAGCGATGCGCGCGAGGCGGCGCAAGCCGAGCTCGCCAGGGTGGTGGCCGCGCGCGCCGATGCGTTGAAGGAGGTGGCGGGGCAGGCCGCCGCCGAGAAGGTGTCGCTGCTCGCGCAGGCGCAGGCGGAAGCCGAACAGTTGCGCGATGCGGCGGCTGCCCGGCTGGAGTCGGAACGGCGCGAGCGCACGCGCGACGACGCCCGCCGCGCGACCCGCCTCGCGCTCGACATCGCGGCGCGGCTGTTCACGCGTCTGCCGGAACCGGTGCGCGTGACCGGTTTCATCGACGGTCTGGCCGGGGAAGTCGCGAAGCTGCCCGAATCGGTCCGCTCGGAACTGGGCGCGGGCAACACGCCGCTGCAACTCATCACGCCGCGTGCACTCGATGCGCAGGAAATCGCGTCATGCCGGGCCGCGCTGTCCGCTTGCCTGGGCCGGCCGGTCGAACTGGCGGTGCGGATCGACGCGTCGCTGATCGCGGGACTCGAGCTTGACGCGGCGCACGCGCGGGTGCGCAACAGCCTGAAGCAGGATCTGGAACATATCGAGGCGGTACTGCTGAATGACGATGAAGCCAGCCGACCTTCCTGAACACGCCGACTGGCTCGCGCGCCAGCGCGCCGCGCTCGAAGGCGCCGCACTTGCGCCGTCCGCGGAGGCCATCGGGCGAGTCGAACGGCTTGCCGACGGAATCGCATTCGTGTCCGGACTGCCCGACGCGATGCTCAACGAGCGTCTGGTCTTCGACAACGGCTCGACCGGCTTCGTGCACACGCTCGATGCCGACCTGATCAGCGTGGTGCTGCTCGACGCCGA
>NZ_JAGIXF010000187.1:0-3983 GCF_021483755.1 Burkholderia sp. WTPI3
GCTAACTATTCACAGTACAAATAAAATAGGGTTCATCGAAAATAGGGTTCATCGCGGCTTTCCGGGGGGAGCGCCAGGAACGTCGCTAACGCGATCAGAAAGACATTCGAAAGGCTCCATCACCTCGAAATTCGTCCGTGACAGTTTAGGGTTGGCTACCGTGCTCCGTGCTACTAGCCCGGACCATCGCTGGCGGCCGCGAGAAGCGGCACGACCAGATCGCTGATCGGCGTCGGAATTCCGTGAGATCGTCCGCATCGCTGCACGACGCCATTCCGGCAGTCCCACTCGAGGGGGCGGTTACCCTGCCGATCGGCAAGAATGGACGTCCCCAAATCGGGCGGGAAGCGATGGAATCCGTCGACGATCTCCTGCGGCACTTCATCGCCCAGCTTCGCGCCCTCCGCACGGGCAACTTCGAGACATTCCCGCAAGTAGGCAAGCGACAAAACGGTGATGTCGCTTCGCGTGAACATGCCGGCGCGGCGGCCAGTCAGCACCATGAGTCCCGCCACCGCGTTCTGCAAAAGCTTTCGCCATGCGAGCGAGACGAAATCGTCCGCCACCTCGACCGGGCATCGCGTGCCGCGCAATGCCGAGACGACCACGTTGCTCGCCGGCGTATCGGGCACAGTGAGCCGCGGTTTGCCGCGCAGCCACACCGACGCATCCGATTCGCGTTGCGCCGGAAACCACACGACCGACGGCACGATCGCCGCCCCGGCTGCATATGGCGCGAAGGCGGCTGTTTGCTCGACGCCATTTTGCAGCACGCAGACAACCGTATTCGCATCGCATAGCGCCGGGATCCAGGGTGCCGCGCTCGCCACTTGCGTCGACTTGACCGCAACGAACACGAGATCGAACCTTTCGTTGACCCCTTGCGGATCGGTCAGCACGGGCCCGGGCACGACGATCTCGCCGCCACCGAAGCGCAGCGTCAACCGCTCGTGCGCCGAGCGGCCGCAGATCACCGGCGTGCGGCCAGCGTCATGGAGGGCCGCGGCAACGGTCGTTCCGATTGCGCCCGGACCGACAACGGCGACGGTCGGGTAGTCAGACTTCGTCATGGTGTTCATCCTGTCGAGTGATCTCCGAGATGCGGGCGCAGTGCGAGCGCGAGCGGAAAAATTGCCAGAGCGGTGAATGCGGTGGCATACGTGGCGGCCTGCACACCGATCCTGTCGCCGAGGACACCGTAGAGGACAGGCGATATCGCGCCCGATGCGATCGTTCCCGTGTAGAAAATCGCGAATGCGCGCTCCGTGCGCTCGGGCGGGGACATCTCCGGAACGGTTCCGTACAGCACGGACGACGTGCCGTTGAGCATCATGCCCAGAATCGGCAGCAGCACCATGGTAAGCGCCAACGGCAGATACATCACGCCGATAATGCACGCGGCTGTACCGCCTTCCGTGAGTAGCACCGTACTCACCACACCCATACGCGCGCCAAGCCAGCCACAAAAGAATTTGCCGGCCGCCCCGCCAATGAAAACAAGCGCAAGGGCCGTTCCCAGCAGTTGAGGCGAGATGCCTTTCGCGTTGAGCAGGAAAGGCAGAAAGGTAAGCAGTCCCATGCGTACGGCCGTATCGAGCACGCCAATGGAAAACAGCGCCTTGAATCCGCGCCCCCCGGTGCCCGTGCGTTGAGCGGACGCTTGCTCTTTTGCCGCCGTCTTTCCCGCGCCACGTGGCACGGCGGGAAACCAGAGCGCGATGCCGGCGGCAGCGACGCAGCCCAATCCAGCGACGACCCACAGCGCGTGACGCCACGGCATCATGGTTACGAGCAGCGAAATGGCTGCCGGCAGCGCAGATTTCCCCAGATCGCCGGAAAAGTTGTAGAGGCTCAGTGGGCCTCTCGCGTCACGCCCATAGGTGCGGGAGATGGCGCCCGATGCGATCGGATGTTGCGTGCTGGATCCACCGCCCGATATCGCCAGCGCCACGCACAAACCGAGCAGGCCACCCGACATGCCGGCGATTGCATAGCCCAGCGCAGCGAGCAGCGTGCCGATCGCGAGGACGGCGCAACTGCCGAGGCGTTGCGCGAGACGTCCTGCCGGCAACTGCAGCACCGCCATCGTGCCGACATAGAGGCCGCGCAGGATAGCCAGGGCCGCGAAGTCGAGCCCGAACTCGGACTGCCATACGGGCAGCAGCGCGTAGATCATGTCCGTATAGCCATCGTGGATTGCGTGTGCAATGCAGGATAGCCATAGCACGCGCTGTCGTGATGGCACAGCGTCCCGCGTGACGGGAGGGGAAAAAACCGGCAAGCGCATCGACGTTCTCTCTATACGAGTGGCTGATGGAAGCTACTCGTGGTGTGTTCTTCTGGTTCGACGCGTCAATTTTATGGCCAAGGTATCAGCCATTTCAATTGAGCTAAAATCGCGTCAACGGAGAGAAAAAGTCACGTACGTCATGAGCGAAAGCCGAGGTGCTGCGAAGAATCGGGACGAGTTGCCGCCGCTCAATGCGCTGCGCGCTTTCGATGCGGTCGCGCGACACGGCAGCTTCGCGGGCGCGGCGGTGGAACTGCATGTCACCCATTGGGCCGTCGGAAAACAGATCCGGCTGCTGGAGGACTGGTTCGGCCTGCCGTTGTTTGACCGTCGTCCGCGCGGTGTCGTGCTGACCGACGAAGGGGCCGTATTGCTGAACGACGTCAGCCACGCGTTCGAACACCTCGGTACCGCGGTGGTGCGGCTGCGCCACAATACCCTCACGCACCGGATATCGGGCGTCGTGCGGGTGAATGTGCCGATGAGCTTCGCGTTTTGCTGGCTGCTGCCACGGCTTGCCGATTTCCATTCGCGGTATCCCGACATCGACGTCAGGGTGTCGACGACATCGCGCAAACTGCGCTATGTCGCCGACGCTTTCGATATCGGTGTACGCTCCGGTCCGGAACAGGGTGCGGGCGTCGTATCGCGACCGTTGATGCCCGACCTGCGCGTGCCGGCCTGCAACCCCGCGTTGCTGCGCCAGCGTCCGATACAGAGCGTGGCCGATCTGCGCCATCACACGCTGCTGCATTCGGCCACAACGCGCTCAGCCTGGTCGCACTGGTTACGGGAAGCGGGCGCTGCCGATCTGCGGGCGGTGCGCCATGTCGAATTCGATCATGTGAATCTTCAGCTCGGCGCGGCCATCGAGGGGCTGGGCGTGGCACTCGCGTCGCTGCCGTTGATCGGGCGCGATCTCGCCGAAGGCCGCCTCGTGTGCCCCATCGCATCGCCTGTATGGCGCGCCGACGACTACACGCTCGTGACGAACGCCGATCGCGCCGACGATGCCGCAGTGTCCGCGTTCGAGCAATGGATGGAAGGCATGGCGAGCCACGAGGCTGGATAGCCTCGCAGATCAGGGCAGGCCGCGTACTACCTTCCGGGCCTACACGTTGAGGCTACGCGTCGGGCGCTAGTGACCCAATGCGAAATATCGCCACCCTATTGCGGAAAAAATCGGTTCATCGCAACCGGACCGTCAGAGCGAGGCGCAGGTACTGGCAATCAGGCTCCGCATCCATTTGTGCGCCACGCTGTTGTCGTTGCGACGATGCCAGTAGATGTCCCACGAGAATGGCTCCGACGGGAATGGCAACGCGCGCACCGCCAATGGTTCCGATGCGAAACGCGCAGCCAGCTTGCCGGAAATGACGGCGATCAGTTGAGTCTCGCGAAGGATCGGCGGGATCAGCAGCCAATGCGGGACCTTCGCCACCACATTCCGGGAATAACCCTGGTCGGCCAGGACGTTATCGACAAAACGTATGTCGGTCGGGCTCAGCGCCACCCGAAGATGATCTGCATTCAGAAAACGCTGGAGCGTCAGCGTGCCCTTCGTCAGCGGGTGATCGGCGCGGATGACGCACACCATCTGTAGGAGTTCACAATCAATGCTAGCCATGCCCAAAGGAGTGCTATCAATGTTCACTAATACTGCTAGCGTAGTGTTTTGCTCAGCCTAAGCGGT
>NZ_JAGIXF010000188.1:0-3896 GCF_021483755.1 Burkholderia sp. WTPI3
CGGCGAGCGCGGCCAGCAGCGCGCGGCGCTGGTCGGCCGGCGCCGCGCGATGGTTGTATGCGACGAGGCGCAGCGTGCCGTCGTCCGCGAGTTGCGCGCGCAGCAACTGCGCGCCGATGCCGTCGCCGTGCGCAACGCGGATCTCCGCGTCGTCACGCGCGGCGAACAGGTCGTCCGCGAATACGAGGCGGCACGTGTCGGGCATCGTGATTCCGTCCGGGCGGACTTCAGCCAGCATCGCGCACCTCCAGGCCGGTTTGGACCGGTGTGCCGATGCATGCGCCGAGCGCAGCGAGCGTCGGCGACGCGAACACGTCGGCCACCGTCAGCGGACGACCGGCGCGGTTCGCCGCGTCGACGAAGCGCACGACGTCGAACGACGTCGCACCGGCCTCGAACAGATCGGCGTCGGGCGCAGGCGCGGCCGTCGCGAAGGTGTCGGACCACAACGCCGCGAGCGATGCAACGGCGTTCGGGGCGGCCGACGCTGCCGTGCCGTGCGCCGCATGGCGCACCGGCGCGACTGCGTCCGCGGCGGGTGCAGCGACCCGCGCATCGGGCGCACCGAGCATCGCTTCCGGCGCACCGGCGAAACGGGCGACTTCGTCGTGATACAGCCGGACGAGCGTGTCGACGAACGTGCCGTCGAGCAGTTCGTCCGCATACGAGAACGCGGCGCTCAAGCGGCCGTCCGGATGTTCGACGACGTCGAGCTCCAGCGTGAACACGACGCGATGCCGCACGTCGCCGAATTCGGCGAGCGACAATCCGGCCCAGTCGCGCGCAGTCGCACCGGTCGGGCGCAGGTAGTTGAACATCACCTGGAACAGCGGATTGGCCTGCGCCGTGCGTGGCGCGCGCAGTGCCGCGACGACGTCGGCGAACGGCACGTCGGCATGCGCATACGCGGCGAGCGCCGTGTCGCGCACCTGGGCGAGCACGTCCGCGCGGCGGGCCGCCGCGCCGATACGCGTGCGCACGACGACGGAATTGATGAAGAGTCCCAGCGCATCGCGCGCCGCGTCGCCCGTCAACTCGCGCGTCGACGCGAGCACGCCGACCGGCTGGTCGGCCGCGCCGGTCGCGCGGAACAGCGCGGTATTGAGCGCCGCGTGCAGCAGCATCGGCAACGTCGCATGCGCGGCCGATGCTGCGTCGCGCGCAGTACGGATCAGCGCCGCATCGAACTCGAACGCGATGCGTGCCGCGCGCCATTGCGGGACGGCCGGCGCATCCGCACGCTGCGGCAGCACGCACGACGGCAGCTCTGCCAGCGCGTCGCGCCAGTATGCGACGCGGGCCGGGTGGCATGGCGCAGGCAAGACGAGCGTGCGGTTTTCCACAGCGGGCGTCGATGCCGATGCCGCTTCACCGCGCACGCTATCGACATAGCGAGCGCGCACCGCATCGAGCCACAGCTCGATCGATTCGCCATCCGACACGATGTGATGGATCGTCACCGACAATACGTGATCATCGGCGCCGAGCCGCAGCACGCGTGCGCGCCACAGCGGCGCATCGGCGACGAGATCGAACGGTGCGAGTGCATCCGCATCGGTCAGCGCTGCCGCGCGAGCGAGCGCATCGGGCTGTGCCGACAGATCGACGACCGGCAACGCGACGGTCGAGGCGTCTTCGATCCGCTGGCCCGGCAGCATGCCGTCGCGCACGACGAGCCGTGTGCGCAGCGCCGGATGCGCGGCTGCCGCAGCGGAAAACGCTGCGCGCAGCGCAGCGACGTCGAGCGGACCGCGCACGCGCAGCGCGACCGGAATGTTGTACGCGGCGCTGTCCGGCTGCGCGCGCCACAGGAACCAGAGGCCGAGCTGCGCGGGCGACAGCGGCCACACACCGTGCGCATCGGGTTTGACCACCGCGATGCCCGGCGCCGCGGCACCGGCGTATGCAGCGCGCGGTGCGTCGGCAACCTGCCGCGCATATTGCGCCAGCACCGGCGCTTCGAACAGCGCGCGTACCGGCACATCGCGGCGAAGCCGCTCGGCGACACGCGTCGCGACGCGCACCGCGGCCAGCGAATGGCCGCCGAGGTCGAAGAAGTGATCGCCACGGCCGACGCGCACGACGTTCAACACGTCGCGCCAGATCGCCGCAAGCACGGCCTCGTCGCCGTCGTGCGGCGCTTCGTATGCACGTTCGACGCGCACCGGCGCGGGCAGCCGCGCGCGGTCGACCTTGCTGTTGGCATTGCGCGGCAGCGCGTCGAGCACGATCAGTTGCGCGGGCACCATGTAGTCGGGCAGCATGCGGCGCAGATGCGCATCGAGCGTCGCGGCTTCGACGGGTTGCGCCGCGGCCTGCGCGTCTGCGCTCAGTTCGACGTACGCGACGAGCTGGGCCTGCGCGCCCTGCCCGTGCACGACCGCGCATGCTTCGCGCACCGCATCGTGCGCGGCGAGCTGGGCCTCGATTTCGCCGAGTTCGATGCGCAACCCGCGCAGCTTCACCTGATGATCGACGCGACCGATGAAGTCGAACACGCCATCCGCGCGACGCCTCACGAGGTCGCCGGTGCGGTACAGGCGTGCGCCCGGCGCGCCGTACGGGTCAGGCACGAAACGCTCGGCCGTCAGCGCCGGACGGTCCAGATAGCCGCGCGCCACGCCGATTCCCTCGCCGCCCAGATACAGTTCGCCGATCACGCCCACCGGCAGCGGATGCAGCCGCTCGTCGAGCACGTGCGCGGTGCGCGCGCCGACCAGCGTGCCGATCGGCAGGTACGCGGCGTCGCCGAGTGCCGCGAGATCGTCGCCGGGACGGAACATCCACAACGTCGGCGTGATGACGGTCTCGGTCGGGCCGTAGCCGTTGACCACCCGTACGTTCGGCATCGCGCGGCGCAGCATCGCGAACGCTTCGCGCGACGTCGCCTCGCCGCCGACGGTCAGCGAACGCAGCGTCGGCGGTGCGCCGTGCGCGAGCGCCCATTCGGCGAGTTGCGCGGCGCAGCCGGGCGGCACGTAGGTCATCGTCACGCCGTCGCGGACCATCATCGCGCAGGTCTGCGCCGGCGGCCACAGCACGTCGGCCGTCACCGACACGGCGGCACCCGACAGGTATTGCGAAAACCATCCTTCGTGCGCGCCGTCGAAGTTGACCGACTGGAACAGCAGGAAAACGTCGTTTTCGCTCGCGCCGTAGCGCTCGGCGATCGCCACGCAGTGCCGCGCGAATGCCGCGTGATCGACGATCACGCCCTTCGGCTTGCCGGTCGAGCCCGACGTGTAGATTGCATATGCCGCATGGCCGGGCAGCACGTCCGGCAGCTCGACCTGAGCGGCTTCGTCGAATGCCTCCACCTGGTCCGCTCGCCAGATGCGCAGTTGCGGCAGATCGGGCAGCGACGCGGCGCTCGCGGCGTCGGTCAGCACGTGCGCGATGCCCGCGTCGCCGACGATCTGTGCGAGCCGTTCGCGCGGATGGGCCGGATCGAGCGGCACGAACGCGGCACCCGACTTCAGCACCGCGATCAGCGCGACCAGCAGGTCGACCGAACGCTGCAGCGCGACGCCGACGCGCATCTCGGGCCGCACGCCGGCCGCGACGAGATTGCGCGCGATGCGTGCGGCGCGGGCGTCGACTTCGCCGCGCGTGAATGCGCGATCGATGTCGGCGACGCCGCGCGCGCCGGGCCGCGCCTGCGCATGCGCGGCGATGCGCGCATGCACAGGCACGAACGGTTCGGCCTCGGCCGCACCCGCCGGCGCGTTCCACGCGAAGAGTTGCGCGAGTTCATTGGCGGGCAGCCAGTCGAGATCGCCGATCGGCATGTCGGGGCGCGCGAGCCCGTCGCCGAGCAGCGTGACGAAGCGCGCGGCGAGCCGCCCGATCGCGCCCCCCCCGAACCGGCCCAGCGCGTAGATGAAGGCCGCGTCGAA
>NZ_JAGIXF010000189.1:0-3598 GCF_021483755.1 Burkholderia sp. WTPI3
ATTTGCGCGGCGGCGGATGGCGCCGTCGAAGTTGCCGTGCAGCGCGCCGCGTGCTACGCGCCGAGCGCGGTGGCGGCGAGTGCCGCGACCTGCAGCCGCGTGTCGGGCGATTGTTCGTCTTCCATCAGCCAGCTCGCCGACAGGCCGGCCCATGCGAGGATCCATTGCAGCAACCGGCGCAGGTCGAGCTGTGCCGCGTTGGCGACGAGCATGACGCGACGCGCTTCGTCGCACGTGGCGATTTTCAGCATCGCCGGCCGCGCGTGCCAGGCGTTCGGCAGCACGCCGCCGCACGCGGTCAGGATGGGGCCGCCGTCGGGCACGAGGTCCCACAGGCGCAGGCAGGTGTCGAACATGCCGACGATGGTACAGGCGAAGCGAAGCTCGCGCCGCGCGGTTCGACGGTTCGAATGAACCGCCATTCCTAAATAAAATTTAGCCAGCCAAACATTGGCTAAAGATTGTTCCGGTATCCCGGCATCCCTTCGACAATGCGCGCCTTTCGTGACGGATGGGCGCGTGGTGCGCGCCCGCCGTCACCGCATCGAAGAAGGAACCCGAATGACCGACCACCTCGCTTCCTCTCCGCCTCCCGCATCGCCACGTCGCCGCAAATGGCGCATGCTCGCGGGCGCGCTGCCCGGCCTGACGCTCGCGTGCGCGGGCATCGGCGCATGGACGATCCATCGCATCTGGACGCAACTGCCGTCCGTCGAACATCTGGCCGTCTATCGTCCCGCGCTGCCGCTGCGGATTTTCGCGCGCGACGGCGAACTGCTGGCCGAAGATGGCATCGAGCGCCGCGAGTTCGTGCCGCTCGAGCACATTTCGCCGCTGAGGCGGCACGCGCTGCTCGCGGCCGAGGACGCGAAGTTCTACGAGCACGTCGCGCTCGCCGACGGCGATTTCGTGTACGCCGAATACCTGCGCGGCACCTGCACCGCCGACGTGCCGCCGTTCATCCGCAGCCGCTACGCATGCGGCGGCGCGCCGGCGTCCGATGCGCCGGGCAATGACGGCAAACCCGACTCGCCGACGCCCGCGGCCGTCGACGCGGCCGAGCGCGAGCGCGTGCTCGACCTGTTCCGTACCGAAGACTGAGGCACACGATGCATACGCTTTATCTGATTGCGATCGTCGCGGAAGCGATGTCGGGTGCACTGATGGGGATGCGGCGCGGGATGGACCGCTTCGGGCTCGCGCTGGTGGGCGCGGTGACCGCGCTCGGCGGCGGCACCGTGCGCGACGTGCTGCTCGGCCACTATCCGCTCGGCTGGATCGCCCATCCCGAGTATCTGATGATCACGCTCGCCGCGGCGACCGTCGCCTCGTGGGCCGCGCGGCACGTCGCGCGGATGAAGACGCTGTTCGTCACCGTCGACGCGATCGGCCTCGCGGCGTTCACGATCATCGGCTGCGACATCGGCGCGTCGACGGGCACCGCGCCGATCATCGTCGTGCTCGCCGGTGCGATCACCGGGGTATGCGGCGGGATGCTGCGCGACCTGCTGTGCAACGAGATGCCGCTGATCCTGCGCGAGGAACTGTACGCGAGCGTCGCTTTCGTCACGGGCGCGCTGTACGTCGGGATGCAGCACGCCGGCATCGATGCGGGTGTCGCGACGGTGGTCGCGCTGGCGGCGGGCTTCACGATGCGGATGCTCGCGGTGCGGCTCGGCTGGAAGATGCGGACGTTCGGCGTCGCGGATCTCGAGCATTGAGCGAGCGGGTGTGCCGGACGCGGCGACGCGACGGATAGGCCGTCGCGCACGCATTCAGTCCGGCTGCATCACCTGGAAGACATTCCCTTCCGGATCGACGCCGTCGTACATCCGGTACGGGAAGCCGTCGTAGCGCTTGAGCGCGCGCACCGTCACGCGATCGCGGACGAAGCGCGCGCGATGCGCGTCGATGTCCGTGTCGATCGAGAAGACGAGCTTTACGTTGTTCGAATCCGTGCGCGCGGGCGCCGTTGCCGCGTGACGAAACGCCGGGCCGGCCAGATGCAGCGCGAGCTCGATCGCACCTGCGTCGAGCACGGCCCATTCGTCGTCGATTTCCTCGACGACCGGAAGATCGAAATATTGCCGATAGAACGCTTTCAGCAATGCGACGTCCTGCACGTACAGGATGATGCGGGTCATCGGAAGCGGCATGTGTGTCTCCTGGAAGGCGATAAGCGAATGACGAGGCCGGCTGCGCAGCACGCAGCCGGTTCATGCCATGCAACGGCGTCACGCCGGCACCATGACCGGCGGCGCCCCGTCGCCCGTTTCCACCATCTTCACCGCGAAGCCGTAGCACCGCGCGATATGGGCGGGCGTCATCACGTCGCGCGGTGCGCCGTGCGCGACGATCGTGCCGTCGGCGAGCATCGCGATCGTATCCGCATGCCGCGCGGCGAGGTTCGGATCGTGGACGATCGCGAGCACGCCGAGCTGCCATTCGCGCGCGACTTCGCGCACGGTATCGAGCAGCCGGTGCTGATGCGCGAGATCGAGCGCGGCGGTCGGTTCGTCGAGCAGCAGGTAGCGCGGAGCGGCTTCCGGCGCGTCGTCGTCCGGCCACAGCTGCGCGAGCACGCGCGCGAACTGCACGCGTGCCAGCTCGCCACCCGACAGCGTCGTCACGTCGCGTCCGACGAGCGCGTCGGCGCCCGCGCGTTCGAGCGCCCACCACGCGATGTCGCGATCGCGGCGCAGCGGTGCAACGTCGCGCCGCGCATGCGGATAGCGGCCGAGCAGCACGATTTCGTCGACGCTGAACGGAAACGCCGGCTGCGCGGCCTGCGGCAGCACGGCGCGCAGGCAGGCGAGTCGCGGCGCGTCGATGCGCGCGAGCGGTTCGCCGTTCAGCGCGAGGTCGCCTGTCACGCGCACGCCGTTCGGCGCGACGCTGCCGGTCAGCTCTCCCGCGAAGGTCTTCAGCAGCGTGCTCTTGCCCGCGCCGTTGCGGCCGAGCAGCGCGGTCACGCGGCCCGGTTCGATCGACAGCGACAGGTTGCGGAGCACGGCGGTGTGGCGGCGGGCGACGTCGAGATGATGGGCGGTCAGCATGATTCGTGAATGAAGGGTTCAACCGCCGAGCGCGCCACGGCTTTTCCACAGCAGCGCGAGAAAGAACGGCGCGCCGAGCAGCGCGGTGAGCACGCCGAGCGGAATCTCGGCGGGGGCGGCCGCCGTACGGGCGGCGAGATCGGCGGCAAGCGTCAGCAGTGCGCCGAGCAGCGCGGCGCCGGGCAGCACGACGCGCTGGTCGGGGCCGCATGCGAGGCGCACGCAGTGCGGCGCGACGAGGCCGATGAAGCCGATGATGCCTGCGCACGACACGAGCGCGCCGACCGCGAGCGCGACCGCGACGAGCACGCGCCGCTTCAGACGCTGCACGGGCACACCGAGATGCAATGCCTCGGTTTCGCCGAGCTGCAATGCATTCAATGCATCGCGGTCGCGCGCGAGCAGCACGCAGCCGATCGCGACGCACGGCGCGCCGGCCGCCAGCGCCGACCATCGCGCGCCGCCGAGGCTGCCGAGGCCCCAGAAGGTCAGCGAGCGCAATTGCGCGTCGCCGCCGACGAACGTCAGCACCCCCACCCCCC
>NZ_JAGIXF010000019.1:0-110875 GCF_021483755.1 Burkholderia sp. WTPI3
TCGATGAACACGGCGCGGCGCTGCATGCCTCGGGTGTGCGCCACGCGCTCGAAGCCGCGCATCCGCTCGCGGACGACTGGATCGCGGCGCTCGCCGCATTCCTCGATTGCGGTTTCGCGCCGATCGACGCGCTGGTGCTCGCGCTGGCGTGGCGCGACGGCGACGAGGCGCGCGGCGCGGACGCGTGGCCGGTCGACGCCGCGCGGTTTCCACGCGTCGCCGGCCTGGCTGCCGCGCCGGAGCCGGCGTTCCCGCCATGCCCGCCGCAACTCGGCCTCTATCCGGTCGTACCGGATGCAGAATGGGTCGAGCGCGTGCTCGATTGCGGCGCACGGACCGTACAACTGCGCGTGAAAGACGCGAATCCCGATGCGTTGCGCCGGGAGATCGCGCGTGCGGTCGCGGCGGGGCGCCGTTACCCCGATGCGCGCGTGTTCATCAACGATCACTGGCAGATCGCAGTAGAAGAGAGTGCGTACGGCGTACATCTGGGTCAGGAAGACCTCGAGACGGCCGACCTCGCCGCGATCGCGCGCGCCGGCCTGCGGCTCGGGCTGTCGAGCCACGGTTATTACGAAATGTTGCGGGCATTGCACGAGCGCCCGAGCTATCTCGCGCTCGGCCCGGTGTACGCGACCGCGACCAAGGCGGTCGCGGCACCGCCGCAGGGCCTGGCGCGGATTGCCCGCTATGCGCGCTTCGCGGGCGAGCGGGCGCCGCTCGTCGCGATCGGCGGCGTGGGACTCGACGCGTTGCCGGACGTACTCGCGACGGGCGTGGGCAGCGTTGCGGTGGTCAGTGCGGTGACGGGGGCTATCGATTATCGGGCGGCGATTGTTGCGTTGCAGCAATGTTTTGCCCGACAATTTGACAATCATTGACCGCGGGGCTCGGAACGGCGTCACGACATCATTCCAAGGCAGGCCCTATAATTCGGCGTTCTGCGTAAAAGGACTGTCAGCTCCGTGAGCCCCACTCCTACCGAGACACTGCTGGAACTTCGCGACGTCGACTTTGGCTACGGCGACCGCCTCGTCCTGTCGAACCTGAACATGCGCTTCGGGCGCGGCCAGGTCGTCGCTGTCATGGGCGGGTCGGGTTGCGGCAAGACGACCGTGCTGCGCCTGATCGGCGGCCTGGTGCGTGCGCGCCGCGGCCAGGTGCTGTTCGGCGGCGCCGACGTCGGCGCGCAGACCCGCGAGGGCCTGTATGCGCTGCGCCGCAAGATGGGCATGCTGTTCCAGTTCGGTGCACTGTTTACCGACATGTCGGTGTTCGAGAACGTTGCGTTCGCGCTGCGCGAACACACCGATCTTCCCGAAGACCTGATCCGCGACCTCGTGCTGATGAAGCTGAACGCGGTCGGCCTGCGCGGCGCGCGCGACCTGATGCCGTCCGAGGTGTCGGGCGGGATGGCGCGCCGCATCGCGCTCGCCCGCGCGATCGCGCTGGACCCGCAGCTCATCATGTACGACGAGCCGTTCGCCGGCCTCGACCCGATTTCGCTCGGCATCACCGCGAACCTGATCCGCACGCTGAACCAGGCGCTCGGCGCGACGTCGATCCTCGTCACGCACGACGTGCCGGAGTCGTTCGCGATCGCCGATTACGTGTACTTTCTCGCCAACGGCGGCGTGCTCGCGCAGGGCACGCCTGACGAGCTGCGCGCATCGACCGATCCGAGCGTGCGCCAGTTCATCGACGGCGCGCCGGACGGCCCGTTCAAATTTCACTACACGAGCCCGCCGCTGGCGGCGGATTTCGGGCTCGGCGGAGGGCGCGCATGATCAGCGCGATCGGACGTTACGTCATCGGCGGCCTCGAGCGCGCGGGCTACGGCACGCGCCTGTTCGTGCGCCTCGTGCTGGAATTCTTCCCGCTGCTGCGCCGGCCGCGGCTTGTCACGAAGCAGATCCACTTTCTCGGCAACTATTCGTTCGTGATCATCGCCGTGTCGGGCCTGTTCGTCGGCTTCGTGCTCGGCCTGCAGGGCTACTACACGCTGAATCGCTACGGATCCGAGCAGGCGCTCGGCCTGCTGGTCGCGCTGTCGCTCGTGCGCGAGCTCGGGCCCGTGGTCACGGCGCTGCTGTTCGCGGGGCGCGCGGGCACGTCGCTCACCGCGGAGATCGGCCTGATGAAAGCCGGCGAGCAACTCACCGCGCTCGAGATGATGGCGGTGGACCCGATCAAGACGGTGATCGCGCCGCGCATGTGGGCCGGGATCATCGCGATGCCGTTGCTCGCGGCGATCTTCAACGCGGTCGGCGTGCTCGGCGGCTATTTCGTCGGGGTCGTGCTGATCGGCGTCGATCCGGGCGCGTTCTGGTCGCAGATGCAGGGCGGGGTCCAGGTCTGGGCCGACGTCGGCAACGGCGTGCTCAAGAGCATCGTGTTCGGGTTCGCCGTGACCTTCGTTGCGCTGTATCAAGGGTATGAAGCGAAGCCCACGCCCGAAGGCGTGTCGCGCGCGACGACCAAGACGGTCGTGTTCGCGTCGCTCGCCGTACTCGGCCTCGATTTCCTGCTGACCGCGCTGATGTTCAGCTAAGCCTCAGCCAAGCCAAATTTTGGAATGACGATGAAAAAGACTGCTCTCGACTTCTGGGTCGGCCTGTTCGTGGTGGTGGGCTTCCTTGCGGTGCTGTTCCTGGCGCTGAAGGTCGGCAACATGAGCTCGCTGTCGTTTCAGCCGACCTATTCGGTGAAGATGAAATTCGACAACATCGGCGGGCTGAAGCCGCGCGCGGCCGTGAAGAGCGCGGGTGTCGTGGTCGGCCGCGTGAAGACGATCGGCTTCGACACCAATACCTATCAGGCGCTGGTGACGATCGATATCGACGGCCAGTACCCGTTCCCGAAGGATTCGTCGGCGAAGATCCTGACGTCGGGCCTGCTCGGTGAGCAGTACATCGGCCTCGAGCCGGGCGGCGACACCGAAATGCTGAAGACGGGCGATACGATCACGATGACGCAGTCTGCGATCGTGCTCGAGAACCTGATCGGCCAGTTCCTGTACAGCAAGGCAGCCGACGCGGGCGGCGCGAAGCCGGCGGCCGGTGCGCCGGCCGCGCCCGCACCGGTGGCGGTACCGGCGTCCGCGGTGTCCGCTTCGGGCGCCCAATAACCACACGAGAGAAAGACAAGAGGGTAATGACCATGCAGACGATCCGCATCAGGCACGCCGCGCTTGCGGTTGCGGCAGTCGCCGCGTTGAGCGGCTGCGCGACCGTGCAGACGCCGACCAAGGGTGATCCGCTCGAAGGCTTCAACCGGACGATGTACAAGTTCAACGATACGGTCGACACGTACGCGTTGAAGCCGGTCGCGAAGGGCTACCAATACGTGGTGCCGCAGCCGGTGCGCGAGAGCGTGACGAACTTCTTCTCGAACATCGGCGACGTCTACATTGCGGCGAACAACATCGTGCAGCTGCGGATCGCGGACGGCGTCGGCGACATCATGCGCGTCGTGATCAATACGGTGTTCGGCGTCGGCGGCCTGTTCGACGTCGCGACGATCGCGAAGCTGCCGAAGCACACGGCCGACTTCGGGATCACGATGGGCCGTTACGGCATGCCGTCGGGCCCGTATCTCGTGCTGCCGCTGCTTGGCCCGAGCACGCTGCGCGACACGGCGGGCCTCGGCGTCGACTACGTCGGCAACCCGCTTACCTACGTGAAGCCGGACGGCCTGAGCTGGGGCCTGTTCGGCGTGAACCTCGTCAACGCGCGGGCGAACCTGCTCGGTGCGGGCGATGTGCTGGATGCTGCGGCGCTCGACAAGTATTCGTTTGTGCGCAACGCATACCTGCAGCGCCGCCAGATGCTGATCGACAACGCGCGCGGCGAGGCCGCCACGACATCGGGCAACGATGCGCTGCCGAAGTACGACCTGCCGGACGACGGCGCGGCACCGGCGCCGGCCGGCGCATCGGGCGCGGCGATTGCGGCGCCGGCTTCGGGTCCGGCCGCATCGCCGAATCCGGCCAGCGCGACGACCGTGCCGCCGATGCAGGTGGCGCCGCCGTCACCGGGCGGCCTGCATCTGCCGAACATCCGGTTCTGAGCGGATACATTCGTTACAGCCGGAAACGATTCAGTCGGTAGCGGGCGCGAACTTGCGCGTAAGCTACCGGCTCCAACCTCCGCATCGACTCATTCATGCAGGTCACTATGATGAAAAAACTGTTCCTGATCCCCGTTTTCGCGGCGCTGTTCTCGTTCGGCAGCGCAGCTCACGCGCAAGTCGACCAGTCGAACCCGCAGGCGTTGATCAAGACGGCGACGCAGCAGGTGCTCGACGAAGTCAAGCAGCAGACGATCAAGCAGGGCGATACGAACCGCATCATCACGATCGTCAACAAGGACATCCTGCCGTACACCGATTTCCGCCGCACCACGCAGCTCGCGATGGGCCGCAACTGGCGCACGGCGTCGGCCGAACAGCAGCAGCAGATTCAGGAGCAGTTCAAGCTGCTGCTGATCCGCACGTATTCGGGCGCGCTCGCGCAACTGAAGCCGGACCAGCAGATCCAGTACCCGCCGTTCCGTGCCGATCCGGCCGATACCGACGTCGTGGTCAAGACGGTTGCGATGAACAACGGCCAGCCGGTGCAGATCGACTACCGCCTGTACAAGTCGACCAACGGCTGGAAGGTCTATGACCTGAACGTGCTCGGCGCGTGGCTGATCCAGACGTACCAGCAGCAGTTCAACGAGAAGATCCAGCAAAGCGGTGTGGACGGCCTGATCAAGTTCCTGACGCAGCGCAACCAGGAACTTGCCGCCGGCAAGCAGGTGTCGTGAGCGGCTTCGCGGCCGGCTCCTCGCTGACCGTCGCGAGCGCGAAGTCCGCGCTCGCGGACGGTCTCGCGCGCATCGGCGCGGGCGCAACCGCTGTCGATTGCGCGGCGCTGACGCAGTTCGATTCGTCCGCGCTCGCCGTGCTGCTTGCATGGCAACGCGCCGCCAAAGCGCGCGGCGCGACCCTCGACATCCTCAATCTCCCCCCGAAGCTCGCCAGCCTCGCGCGCGCTTACGGCGTCGACGCGCTCATCGAAGGCACCGGGCGACATTGACCCTGTCCGACCGAAGCCTGCCGCGCCGCCCGGCGCGCAAGCTTCAGGCCGCGTGCCTCCGGCACCGGCTCCGCTAGCCGGTTTGCCCTATAATCAAGCGTTTTGCGGGGCAGCCAATCGGCGTCCGTCCCCCATTTTCTTTCGCAGCAAGCACCAGAATAGGCGTCGCGGCCATTGCGCCGCGCACAGTCATGTCAGCCATAGAAATCCGTCACGTCAAGAAGCGCTACAAATCGCTTCAGGCGCTCAAGGGCGTCAGTCTGTCGGTCGAGGAAGGCGAGTTTTTCGGTCTGCTCGGCCCGAACGGCGCAGGCAAGACCACGCTCATCAGTATCCTCGCCGGGCTCGCCCGGGCCGATGAAGGCAGCATCTCGGTGCGCGGCCACGATGTCGTCAAGGACTTCCGCGGCGCGCGCCGCGCGCTCGGCGTCGTGCCGCAGGAACTCGTCTTCGATCCGTTCTTCACCGTCCGCGAGACGCTGCGGATCCAGTCCGGCTATTTCGGACTGCGCCGCAACGACGACTGGATCGACGAAGTGATGGCCAATCTCGATCTCACCGAGAAGGCCGACGCGAACATGCGCGCGCTGTCGGGCGGGATGAAGCGCCGCGTGCTGGTCGCGCAGGCGCTCGTGCACCGGCCGCCCGTGATCGTGCTCGACGAGCCGACCGCCGGCGTCGACGTCGAACTGCGCCAGACGCTGTGGAAATTCATCTCGCGACTGAACCGCGAGGGCCACACGATCGTCCTGACCACCCATTATCTCGAGGAAGCCGAGGCGCTGTGCGACCGCATTGCGATGCTGCGTCGCGGTGAAGTCGTCGCGCTCGACCGCACCGACGCGCTGCTGCGTCGTTTCGCGGGGCTGCAGCTGTACCTGCGCCTGGCGGCGGGCGCGCTGCCCGCCGAGCTGCGCGGGCTGGAGACCGATCCGGCCGCACGCGCGCCGGGCGAGCACCTGCTGCGTCTCACGAGCTACGACGATGTCGAACGCATTCTCGCGCAGTGTCGTGCGGCGGGCTGCACGTTCGACGAGATCGAGGTCCGCAAGGCCGACCTCGAAGATGTGTTCGTCCAGGTGATGAACGGGGCCGAGGTGATCGAGGGATTGGCATGAATCAACAACCCCCACGCGAACTTCGTTCGCTGCCCCCCGAGGGGGCGCCCGCCACTCTTGGGGCGGCTCGGCGAGTAGCGGGAAGCGGTTTTCGCACGCTGTTCTACAAGGAACTCCTGCGTTTCTGGAAGGTGTCGTTCCAGACGGTGTGTGCGCCGATCGTGACGGCGCTGCTGTATCTGACGATCTTCGGTCACGCGCTGTCGGGCCGCGTCGAGGTGTATCCGGGCGTCGAGTACGTGAGCTTTCTCGTTCCCGGCCTCGTGATGATGAGCGTGCTGCAGAACGCGTTCGCGAACAGTTCGTCGTCGCTGATCCAGTCGAAGATCACCGGCAACCTCGTGTTCGTGCTCCTGCCGCCGCTGTCCTACAAGGACATCTTCGGCGCGTACGTGCTCGCGTCCGTGGTGCGCGGGCTGGCGGTCGGCACGGGCGTGTTCGTCGTGACGATCTGGTTTATCCCGATGCATTTCGCGGCGCCGTTGTTCATCATCGCGTTCGCGCTGCTCGGTTCGGCGATCCTTGGCACGCTCGGGCTGATCGCCGGGATCTGGGCCGAGAAGTTCGACCAGCTCGCCGCGTTCCAGAACTTCCTGATCATGCCGCTGACGTTCCTGTCCGGCGTGTTCTATTCGACGCACTCGCTGCCGCCCGTGTGGCGTGAGATTTCGCGTCTCAACCCGTTTTTCTACATGATCGACGGTTTCCGTTACGGGTTCTTCGGCGCGTCCGACATCAACCCGCTCGCGAGCCTCGCCATCGTCACCGGTTTCTTCGTGCTGCTCGCGATATTCGCGATGCGGCTGCTCGCGACCGGCTACAAACTGCGTCATTGATATCGACGGCAGCGGCCGCCACAGGCGGCGCGCGCCGACAGGAGCCCCTCATGTTGCCGACTCCCGAACAGGTCAAGCAATACATCGCCGGCGGTCTCGCCTGCACTCATCTGGAAGTCGAAGGCGACGGCCAGCATTTCTTCGCGACGATCGTGTCGGCGGCCTTCGAAGGCAAGCGGCCGATCCAGCGGCACCAACTCGTCTATGCGGCGCTCGGCGATCGCATGAAGCAGGAAATCCACGCGCTCAGCATGAAGACGCTGACGCCCGCCGAATGGCAGAACGCATAACCGGAACCACTGAGTGCAAGTCACCGTCAACGAGCGCGACGCCGTCCAGAGCGTCGCCACGGCACACCCGGCCGCCAACGGGGAATCGCAGGGACAGGGGATGGACAAGCTCGTGATCGAAGGCGGTCGCCGGCTGTCCGGCGAGATCGTCGTGTCCGGCGCGAAGAACGCCGCGCTGCCGATCCTGTGCGCGGGGCTGCTGAGCGCAGATCCGGTCGAGCTCGACAACGTGCCGAACCTGAAGGACGTGCGTACCACGCTGAAGGTGCTGAACCAGATGGGCGTGAAGAGCGAAACGGACGGCTGCCGCGTGCAGCTCGACGCGTCGCGCGTCGACAACCTCGTCGCACCGTACGAGCTCGTGAAGACGATGCGCGCATCGATCCTCGTGCTCGGGCCGCTGCTCGCGCGCTTCGGCGAAGCGAAGGTGTCGCTGCCGGGCGGCTGCGCGATCGGCGCGCGTCCGGTGGATCAGCACATCAAGGGCCTGCAGGCGATGGGCGCCGAGATCAGCATCGAGCACGGCTTCATTGAAGCGCGCGCGAAGCGTCTGAAGGGCGCGCGCATCGTGACCGACATGATCACGGTGACGGGCACCGAAAACCTGCTGATGGCCGCGACGCTGGCCGACGGCGAGACGGTGATCGAAAACGCGGCGCGCGAGCCGGAAGTGAGCGATCTCGCACACTTGCTGGTTGCGATGGGCGCGAAAATCGACGGCATCGGCACCGACCGCCTCGTGATCCAGGGCGTCGAGCGCCTGCATGGTGCGCACCATTCGGTGATTCCCGACCGTATCGAGGCCGGCACGTTCCTGTGCGCGGTCGCAGCGGCCGGCGGCGACGTGATGTTGACGGGCGTGCGCCCGCAGATCCTCGACGCGGTGGTCGACAAGCTGCGCGAAGCCGGCGTGTCGATCGAGGAAGGCGACAGCTGGCTGCGCGTGAAGATGGACCGCCGCCCGTCGGCGGTGACGATCCGCACGTCGGAATACCCGGCGTTCCCGACCGACATGCAGGCGCAGTTCATGGCCCTCAATTCGATCGCGACGGGCACCGCGCAGGTCGTCGAGACCATTTTCGAGAATCGCTTCATGCACGTGCAGGAGCTGAACCGGCTCGGCGCGAACATCACGGTCGACGGCAACACGGCGCTCGTGACCGGCGTCGACAAGCTGTCCGGCGCAACCGTGATGGCGACCGACCTGCGCGCGTCGGCGAGCCTCGTGATCGCCGGGCTGCGTGCCGAAGGCGAAACGCTCGTCGACCGCATCTACCATCTGGACCGCGGCTACGACCGCATGGAAGCCAAACTGACCGCTGTCGGCGCGAGCGTGCGCCGCCTTTCCGGGAGCCAAGCATGACCGCGCCGCTGACCCTCGCCCTGTCGAAGGGCCGGATTTTCGAGGAAACCCTGCCGCTGCTGGCGGCTGCCGGCGTGCAGGTGGCCGAGGATCCGGAAACGTCGCGCAAGCTGATCCTGCCGACGACCGATCCGAACCTGCGCGTGATTATCGTGCGCGCGAGCGACGTGCCGACCTATGTCGAATACGGCGCGGCCGATTTCGGCGTGGCCGGCAAGGACGTGCTGGTCGAGCACGGCGGCTCGGGCCTGTACCAGCCGATCGATCTGAACATTGCACGCTGCCGGATGTCGGTGGCCGTGCCGGCCGGTTTCGACTACGCGAACGCGGTGCGCCAGGGCGCGCGCCTGCGGGTCGCGACCAAGTACGTCGAAACGGCTCGCGAACACTTTGCCGCGAAGGGCGTGCACGTCGACCTGATCAAGCTGTACGGTTCGATGGAACTGGCGCCGCTGGTCGGGCTGGCCGACGCGATCGTCGACCTCGTTAGCTCGGGCGGCACGCTGAAGGCGAACAATCTGGTCGAGGTCGAGGAGATCATGGCGATCTCGTCGCGCCTCGTCGTGAACCAGGCTGCGCTGAAGTTGAAGCGCGCGGCGCTCAAGCCGATTCTCGACGCGTTCGAACGCGCGTCGCAGAATGGCAATTGAGCGCATCACCGTAACGGAACTCCCATGGCCATCACCATCCGCAAACTCGATTCGACGAGCGAAGGCTTCGATGCCGCGCTGCGTGCGGTGCTCGCATTCGAGGCGAGCGAGGACGAAGCGATCGAGCAATCGGTCGCGCAGATCCTCGCCGACGTGAAGTCGCGCGGCGACGCCGCGGTGCTCGAGTACACGAACCGCTTCGACCGGCTGAACGCCAACAGCGTCGCCGCGCTCGAACTGCCGCAGGACGCGCTGCAGACGGCGCTCGACGGCCTCGCGCCGAAGGCGCGCGCGGCACTGGAAGCCGCGGCTGCGCGCGTGCGTGCGTACCACGAGAAGCAGAAGATCGAGTGCGGCACCCATAGCTGGCAGTACACGGAAAGCGACGGCACGGTGCTCGGCCAGAAGGTCACGCCGCTCGACCGCGTCGGCCTGTACGTGCCGGGCGGCAAGGCGGCCTATCCGTCGTCGGTGCTGATGAACGCGATTCCCGCGCGAGTAGCGGGCGTCGGCGAGATCGTGATGGTCGTGCCGACCCCGGACGGCGTGAAGAATGACCTCGTGCTAGCCGCGGCGCTGCTCGGCGGCGTCGATCGCGTGTTCACGATCGGCGGCGCGCAGGCGGTCGGCGCGCTCGCGTACGGCACGGCCACGGTGCCGGCGGTCGACAAGATCTGCGGGCCGGGCAACGCATACGTCGCATCGGCGAAGCGCCGCGTGTTCGGCACGGTCGGCATCGACATGATCGCCGGGCCGTCGGAAATCCTCGTGCTGTGCGACGGCACGACCGATCCGAGTTGGGTCGCGATGGACCTGTTCTCGCAGGCCGAGCACGACGAGCTCGCGCAGTCGATCCTGCTGTGCCCGGACGCCGCGTTCCTCGAGCGCGTCGAGAAGGCAATCGACGAGCTGCTGCCGACGATGCCGCGCCAGGACGTGATCCGCGCATCGCTCGAAGGCCGTGGTGCGCTGATCAAGGTGCGCGACATGGCCGAAGCGTGCCGGATCGCGAACGAGATCGCGCCCGAGCACCTCGAGATTTCCGCGCTGGAGCCGCAGCAATGGGGCCAGCAGATCCG
Organism: Burkholderia sp. WTPI3; assembly: GCF_021483755.1. Lineage (NCBI taxonomy): Bacteria > Pseudomonadati > Pseudomonadota > Betaproteobacteria > Burkholderiales > Burkholderiaceae > Burkholderia > Burkholderia sp. WTPI3. The sequence goes on from NZ_JAGIXF010000019.1 coordinate 10,417, forward strand.
CCACGCGGGTGCGATCTTCCTCGGCCGCTACACGAGCGAGAGCCTCGGCGACTACTGCGCCGGCCCGAACCACGTGCTGCCGACGTCGCGCACCGCGCGCTTCTCGTCGCCGCTCGGCGTGTACGACTTCATCAAGCGCTCGAGCCTGATCGAAGTCAGCGCCGAAGGGGCGCATACGCTGGGCGAAATCGCCTCCGAGCTCGCGTACGGCGAGGGCCTGCAGGCGCACGCTCGCAGCGCCGAACTCCGGATGAAGGGGTGACACGCGCGCCGGAGCCGATGCCGAAGCATCGGTTCCGGTCGGTCTGGAGACCGGTGCAGGGCGGCAGCCGCCGCCTTGCCGACCATTTGACGCCGGCGCGACGCACGCCGGCTTGAGACCATGACGACGCCACAAGACATCATCCGCCGCGATGTGCTCGCGATGACGAGCTACCCGGTGCCGGACGCGAGCGGGTTCGTGAAGCTCGACGCGATGGAGAACCCGTATTCGCTGCCCGCGCCGCTCGCCGCGGCACTCGGCGAGCGCCTCGCGCAGGTCGCGCTGAACCGCTACCCGGCGCCGCGCCCGGGCGCGCTGCTCGACAAGCTGCGCCACGCGATGGGTGTGCCGGCCGCCTGCGACGTGCTGCTCGGCAACGGGTCGGACGAAATCATCAGCATGATGTCGGTGGCATGCGCGAAGCCGGGCGCGAAGGTGCTCGCGCCGGTGCCGGGCTTCGTGATGTACGAACTGTCCGCGAAATTCGCGCAGCTCGAATTCGTCGGCGTGCCGCTGAAGGCCGACCTGACGCTCGACGCCGACGCGATGATCGCGGCAATCGACGCGCACCGTCCCGCGCTCGTCTATCTCGCTTATCCGAACAACCCGACCGGCACGCTGTACGACGAAGCCGACGTCGAGCGCATCATCGCGGCCGCGCGTCACAGCCTGATCGTGATCGACGAGGCGTACCAGCCGTTCGCGGAGCGTTCGTGGCTGCCGCGCGCCGCCGAGTTCGACAACGTCGTCGTGATGCGCACGGTCTCGAAGCTCGGCCTCGCCGGCATCCGCCTCGGCTATCTCGCCGGGCAGCCCGCCTGGCTGAACGAGTTCGACAAGGTGCGCCCGCCGTACAACATCAACGTGCTGACCCAGGCGACCGCCGATTTCCTGCTCGATCACCTCGACGTGCTCGATGCGCAGGCGGCCGAACTGCGCACGGAACGCGCACGCCTCGCACAGGCCGTGGCCGCGCTGCCGGGCACGACGGTGTATCCGAGCGCCGGCAACTTCCTGCTGGTGCGCGTGCCGGACGCGGCGACCGTGTTCGATGCGCTGCTCACCGAGCGGGTGTTGATCAAAAACGTGAGTAAAATGCATCCGTTGCTGGCCGAATGCGTGCGGCTGACCGTCGGTTCTCCCGACGAAAATGCACGCTTGCTGGCTGCTTTGAAACTCGCGCTGCCCGGTTGAGCCCAGGGCGCGGTGGCGCGCGACGATCAATCCCCATTTAAATCAGACTCATTCAAGGAATTGCCATGCGTGTGGCGGAAGTCGTTCGCAATACCAGCGAAACGCAGATCCGTGTGAAGCTCGATCTCGACGGCACGGGCCAGCAGAAGCTGGCTACCGGCGTGCCGTTTCTCGACCATATGCTCGACCAGATCGCGCGACACGGTCTGGTCGACCTCGAGGTTGAAGCGCATGGCGACACGCACATCGACGATCACCATACGGTCGAGGACGTCGGCATCACGCTCGGTCAGGCCGTCGCGAAGGCGATCGGCGACAGGAAGGGCATCCGCCGTTACGGCCATTCGTACGTGCCGCTTGACGAGGCGCTGTCGCGCGTCGTGATCGACTTCTCGGGTCGCCCGGGCCTCGAATTCCACGTGCCGTTCACGCGCGCGCGGATCGGCACGTTCGACGTCGACCTGTCGATCGAATTCTTCCGCGGGTTCGTGAATCACGCGGGCGTCACGCTGCACATCGACAACCTGCGCGGGATCAATGCGCACCATCAGCTCGAAACGGTGTTCAAGGCCTTCGGCCGGGCGCTGCGCGCGGCGGTGGAGCTCGACGAGCGAGCGGCGGGGCAGATTCCGTCGACGAAGGGCAGCCTCTGATTTCGTGACGGACTGCGCCCGGGACAATCTCACGGCTTCGGCGCGCTGCGCCGGCTTGCGATGGATCTGCTCAAATCGTTCATTTCGCTGCTTGCGTTGATCAATCCGGTCGGCGCGGTGCCGTTCTTCCTGAGCCTGACGGCGCAGCAGACGGACGACGAGCGGCGCCGCACGATCCGGATCGCTTCGGTGTCGGTGTTCTGCGTGATGACGGTGACGGTGCTGCTCGGGCAGCAGATCATTAACTTCTTCGGCATTTCGGTCGGTTCGCTCGAAGTGGGCGGCGGGATCATCATGTTGCTGATGGCGATCAACATGCTGAACGCGCAGATCGGCAACACGCGATCGACGCCCGAGGAGCGCCACGAAGCCGAGATGAAGGACAACGTCGCGGTCGTGCCGCTGGCGATTCCGCTGCTTACGGGCCCCGGCTCGATCAGCACGGTGATCATCTACGCGGCGAACTCGCATCACTGGTATGAGCGAGCCGGGCTCGTCGCGATTGGCGCGGTCCTGGCTTTGCTGTGTTTTATCGCTATGCGGCTCGCCGAGCCGATCGCGAACTGGGTCGGCCGCACCGGCATCAACATCGCCACGCGGCTGATGGGTCTGATGCTGTCGGCGCTGGCGGTGGAATTCATCGTCAATGGACTGAGGGCGCTACTGCCTGCACTGAGATGAAAACTTCGATTGCGATTGTGGATTATGGGATGGGCAACCTGCGCTCGGTCGCGCAGGCGCTCAAGAAGGCCGAGCCGGCCGCCGACGTGGCGATCGTCGACACGCCGGCCGCGATTCGCGCGGCCGACCGCGTCGTGTTGCCAGGCCAGGGCGCGATGCCGGACTGCATGCGCTGCCTCGGCGAATCGGGGCTGCAGGAAGCGGTGATCGAGGCGTCGCGCACGAAGCCGCTGCTCGGCGTGTGCGTCGGCGAGCAGATGCTGTTCGACTGGAGCGCCGAAGGCGACACGAAGGGCCTCGGCCTGTTGCCCGGCAAGGTCGTGCGGTTCGAGCTCGACGGCCAGCTGCAGGACGACGGTTCGCGCTTCAAGGTGCCGCAGATGGGCTGGAACCGCGTGCATCAATCGCAGCCGCACCCGTTGTGGGACGGCGTGCCCGACGACGCCTATTTCTACTTCGTGCACAGCTATTACGTGAGCCCGGAGAACCCGGCGCACACGGTGGGCGAAACGGCGTACGGTGCGACGTTTACGTCCGCGGTCGCGCGGGACAACCTCTTCGCAACCCAATTCCACCCCGAGAAAAGCGCGGAGGTCGGGTTGCGTCTGTATCGCAACTTCGTACACTGGAAACCGTAAACGTCGCATGCGTGCCACAATTCGCGGGGCTGAAAGGCCCGTGTTGCGGCCGTCCCGCGCATGATTTGTTAGCTTGGGGAGTGTGTCTTTCCTGCTGCATTGCGGCGTCGATCGTTGCTGGTCCGGTTTGGTCAAACGGCGCTCCTCGCGCCTTGCAGTGGAACCGGAAATGCACGTTCGCGAGCCCGTTATCGGCGGGAGCAGGCCCTAAGCGCTGAAAGAGTTGTACTAAACTAGCGAGACGGCGCGGCACCGGTTTGGCCGGTGCGCGCCGGATTCTTTTCTTCTTCCACGACGACACCCGATTGCTATGTTGCTGATTCCGGCCATCGATCTCAAAGACGGTCAGTGTGTGCGCCTCAAACAGGGCGATATGGACCAGGCCACGATTTTCTCCGAGGACCCGGCGGCGATGGCCCGCAAGTGGGTCGATCTCGGCGCCCGGCGGCTGCATCTGGTCGACCTGAACGGCGCTTTTGCCGGCAAGCCGAAGAATCTCGAAGCGATCGAAGCGATCCTCGAAGAAGTCGGCGACGAAATCCCCGTGCAGCTCGGCGGTGGCATTCGCAGCCTCGAGACGATCGAGAAGTATCTCGACGCCGGCCTCTCCTACGTGATCATCGGCACCGCGGCCGTGAAGGATCCGGGCTTCCTGCAGGACGCATGCACCGCGTTCGCGGGCAACATCATCGTCGGCCTCGACGCGAAGGACGGCAAGGTCGCGACCGACGGCTGGAGCAAGCTTACCGGCCACGAAGTGATCGATCTCGCGCGCAAGTTCGAGGACTACGGCGTCGAATCGATCGTCTACACGGACATCGGCCGCGACGGGATGCTGCAGGGTATCAACATCGAGGCGACGGTGAAGCTCGCACAGGCGGTCGGCATTCCGGTCATCGCAAGCGGCGGCCTGTCGAACCTCACCGACATCGAGAACCTCTGCGAAGTGGAAGAACACGGCGTCGAAGGCGTGATCTGCGGCCGTGCGATCTACTCCGGTGATCTCGATTTCGCGGCCGCGCAAAAGCGCGCGGACGAACTGAACGGCGAACTCGACGACGCGTAAGCGCGGTCGTTCCGCTCGCCGGGGGCTGCCTGCCGGCAGCCCCGACCGGGCGCCTCGCGCGAGGCGTCCGAAACCGGCCGTCCGCAACCGGCCATCTCATCGCGGCATTTGGCGCAACATCATGGCTCTAGCTAAACGCATCATCCCCTGCCTGGACGTGACTGCCGGGCGTGTCGTCAAGGGCGTCAACTTCGTTGAATTGCGCGATGCCGGCGACCCCGTCGAAATCGCTCGCCGCTACGACGACCAGGGCGCCGACGAACTCACGTTCCTCGACATCACCGCGACCTCCGACCAGCGCGATCTGATCCTGCCGATCATCGAGGCCGTCGCATCGCAGGTCTTCATTCCGCTGACCGTCGGCGGCGGCGTGCGCGCCGTCGAAGACGTGCGGCGCCTCCTGAACGCGGGCGCGGACAAGGTCAGCATGAACTCGTCGGCGGTCGCGAACCCGCAGCTCGTGCGCGACGCGGCCGACAAGTACGGCTCGCAATGCATCGTCGTCGCGATCGACGCGAAGCGTGTGTCGGCCGACGGCGAGACGCCGCGCTGGGAAGTGTTCACGCATGGTGGCCGCAAGGGCACGGGCCTCGACGCGATCGAATGGGCGCGCAAGATGGCCGAACTCGGCGCGGGCGAGATCCTGCTCACGAGCATGGACCGCGACGGCACGAAGTCGGGCTTCGACCTCGCGCTCACGCGCGGCGTGTCGGACGCGGTGCCGGTGCCGGTGATCGCGTCGGGCGGCGTCGGTTCGCTGCAGCATCTCGCGGACGGCATCAAGGACGGCCGCGCCGACGCGGTGCTGGCCGCGAGCATCTTCCACTATGGCGAGCACACGGTCGGCGAGGCGAAACGCTTCATGTCCGACCAGGGCATCCCTGTGAGGCTGTGATGAATACGGAAACGAAATCCCTGCCAGCGTGGCTCGACAAGGTCCGCTGGGACGACAACGGCCTCGTGCCGGTGATCGCGCAGGAAGCGTCGACGAACGACGTGCTGATGTTCGCGTGGATGAACCGCGAGGCGCTGGCCAAGACGATCGAGACGCAGCGCGCGGTCTACTATTCGCGTTCGCGCAAGCGCCTGTGGTTCAAGGGCGAGGAGTCGGGCCACGTGCAGCACGTGCACGAGGTGCGGCTCGACTGCGACGAGGACGTCGTGCTGCTGAAGGTCGAGCAGGTGTCGGGCATCGCATGCCACACCGGCCGGCATTCGTGCTTCTTCCAGAAATTCGAAGGTACCGTGGACGGCGGCGACTGGGTCGCGGTCGATCCGGTGCTGAAAGATCCCGAACACATCTACAAATGACGCAATCGACCGAAGACACGCTGCTGCGCCTCGCAGCCGTGATCGATAGCCGCAAGGGCGGCGACCCCGAGCAATCGTATGTATCTCGCTTGTTCCACAAGGGCGACGACGCGGTGCTGAAGAAGATCGGCGAAGAGGCGACCGAAGTCGTGCTGGCCGCGAAGGACGTGCGCCAGGGCGGCGCTCCGACGGCACTGGTCGGCGAAGTGGCCGATCTGTGGTTCCACTGCCTCGTGATGCTGTCGCATTTCGACCTGAGTCCGGCCGACGTGATCGCCGAACTCGAGCGTCGCGAAGGGCTGTCGGGCATCGAGGAAAAGGCGCTGCGCAAGCGCCGCGAGCGCGAGGAAAACGGCGGGTGACGGCCGACGGCCTGCTGCACCGGCAACAGTGCGGTAAGCTGTAAGAATTGTCATCTTACGAGGGTAGCATCATGACCGATACGCCGAGCCAGTTTCCGACGCCGTCGGTGCAGGGCGCAGCGGAGGCCGAGCGGCTGAACGGGTTGCGCACGCTGACGCACGTGTTGTACGGCCTCTACGCGATTCATTGGCTGACGGGCGGCGTCACCGGCATCATCGCGATCATCATCAACTACGTGAAGCGCGGCGATGTGGCCGGCACGCCGTACGCCGACCATTTCGAGTGGCAGATCCGCACGTTCTGGCGCGCGCTGATCGCTTACGTGATCGGCTTCGCGCTGATGTTCGTGGTGGTCGGGTTCGTCATCATGTTTGTCACATGGATCTGGACGCTGTACCGTATCATCAAGGGTTGGCTGTACCTGAACGACAACAAGACGCTCGATCCGCAGGCCTGGTTCTGACCGGCGAGCGGGCGTTTCGCAGGAGCAACATGAGTCACGATCCGAATTGCCTGTTCTGCAAGATCGCGGCGGGCGAGATCCCGAGCACGAAGGTGCACGAGGACGACGAATTCGTCGCGTTCCGCGACATCCGCCCGGCGGCCGAGACGCATGTGCTCGTGATTCCGCGCCGGCACCTGCCGACGCTGTCGGCGGCGGGCGATGCCGATGCACCGATGCTCGGCCGGCTGATGCTGCTCGTCGCGCGTCTGGCCGAGCAGCTCGGCGTCGCGTACACGGGCGGCGAAACCGGGTTTCGCACGGTGATCAATACGGGCCCCGGTGGCGGGCAGGAGGTCTACCACCTGCACGCACACATCCTGGCCGGCCCGCGCCCGTGGCAGCGGATGGGTTGACGCAGCGGGGCGTTTCCCCGTATCGATAGTCGAAGCCGGCGCGCCGCCGGCGATTTACGCCGCGACGCGGCGCGGTTGAGGAGAGGTTTCATCATGGGTGGATTGAGCATTTGGCACTGGCTGATCGTGCTGCTGATCGTTGCGCTGGTTTTCGGTACGAAGAAGCTGCGCAACATCGGCAACGATCTCGGCAGCGCCGTGAAGGGTTTCAAGGACGGCATGAAGGAAGGCGAAACGCCGGCGGATGCGCAGCAACTGCCGCGCTCTGGCTCGGTCGACGTCGACGCGAAGGAAACGACGCGTTCCGACTCGAACAAGGCGTAAGCCGCCACGCTGACAGGCATTCGCGATGCTGGATCTCGGTCTTTCGAAGATGGCGCTGATCGGCGTCGTCGCGCTCGTGGTGCTCGGCCCCGAGCGCCTGCCGCGCGTCGCGCGTACGGCGGGTGCATTGTTCGGTCGCGCGCAGCGGTACATCAACGACGTCAAGGCCGAGGTCTCGCGTGAAATCGAGCTCGACGCGCTGCGCACGATGAAGACTGATTTCGAGGCGGCCGCACGCAATGTCGAAACGACGATTCACGACAACCTGCGCGAGCACGAGAAGGAACTGAACGACACGTGGCATTCCGCAGTCGGCGGCCTCAATGAGGGCTCGGTCGATGCCGGCGCGTACGGCTCCGACACGCCCGCAGCGCCGTCGTCGTGGCGTGGCAGCGCGGGTCCGCTCGCGCCGAAGCGTCGCAACTGGCGCGTGAAACAGGCGGCGACGCCTGTCTGGTACAAGCGCGCGACCACCCGCCGCACGCACGTGCAGTCGGGCGCCGCGCGTGTCGCGCGCCATCAGCCGGCCAGCCTGCGCCGGCCGACGCGCTTCTTCTGAGCCGAGCGCATGCTCGCTCGTCAATCCTACCGAGGGCCGGTGTGAGCGACCCCCAGCAGAACCCGGGCGACGCCCCGGAAGAAACCTTCATTTCCCATCTCGTCGAGCTTCGCGATCGCATCATTCGCGCGGGGTTGGCCGTGATCGTCGTGTTCCTCGGGCTCGTCTACTGGGCGCCCGAGATCTTCAGGCTGCTCGCGCGGCCGCTGATGGAGAACCTGCCGAAGGGCGGCAGGATGATCGTGACCGACGTCACCGGCTCGTTCTTCGTGCCCATGAAGGTCACGATGCTCGTCGCCCTCGTGATTGCGCTGCCGGTCGTGCTGTACCAGATCTGGGCGTTCGTCGCGCCAGGGCTGTATCAGCACGAGAAGAAGCTCGTTGCGCCGCTCGTCGGCAGCAGTTACTTCCTGTTCCTGTGCGGGATGGCGTTCGCGTATTTCCTCGTCTTCCCGACGATCTTCCGCGTGATGGCGCACTACAACGCGCCACTCGGTGCGGAGATGTCGACCGACATCGACAACTACCTGAGCTTCGTGCTCGGGATGTTCATCGCATTCGGGGTCACGTTCGAAGTGCCGATCATCGTCGTGCTGCTCGTGCGCATGGGCGTGCTGACGGTGAAGAAGCTGAAGGAGATCCGGCCGTACGTAATCGTCGGCGCCTTCATCGTCGCGGCAGTCGTCACACCGCCGGACGTATTCTCGCAACTGATGCTCGCGCTGCCGCTCATCGTGCTGTTCGAGGTCGGGCTGCTGGCCGCACGGTTCTTCGTGCCGAAGCCGACGGAAGAGAGCGAAGCGGAGAACGGCGCAGCGGGTTGACCAAGGCGCTTTGTGCGACGCCCCCTGGGCCATGTTTCAAAGCCGGGTGTGGCGCGGACGGTGCGCGGGCGGAGAGGTTCACCGCCGCCGGGAAAGACATGCGATGCAAAGCAACAGGGCAGCCGGATCGGCTGCCCTTTTTTCATGTCCGGCTACATCCGGCAGGCGACGCGGCCGCACCGCCCGGCGGGCGTCATTCGGAGTCGCTGTCCTGATCGTCGAGCGTCTGTTTCGGCGGCGGCGGGCGCTTGCCGATCACGACGTTCACGTCGAACTCCTTGCCCTTGCGCACGACGTGCACCTTGGTCGGCGTGCCCGGCTTGATCTGCGCGACGGTGTTCAGCAGCTTTGTCGTGTCGGTGATTTCCTCGCCGTTCACGCTGACGAGGATGTCGCCCGGCTTGATGCCGGCCTTGTCGGCCGGGCCGCCTTGCAGCACGCCCGCGACGATCGCGCCCGATTTCTGCGACAGCCCGAACGACTCGGCGATCTCCGGTGTGACGTCCTGCGGCTCGACGCCGATCCAGCCGCGCGTGACCGAGCCGCTCGTGATGATGCTTTCGAGCACGGTGCGTGCGGTCGAAACGGGGATCGCGAAGCCGATGCCGAGCGAGCCGCCTGAGCGCGAGTAGATCGCGGTGTTGATGCCGAGCAGGTTGCCGTTCACGTCGACCAGTGCGCCACCCGAGTTGCCGGGGTTGATCGGGGCATCGGTCTGGATGAAGTTCTCGAACGTGTTGATGCCGAGGTGATTGCGGCCGAGCGCGCTGATGATGCCCATCGTGACCGTCTGGCCGACGCCGAACGGGTTGCCGATCGCGAGCACGACGTCGCCGACGCGCGCCTGGTCGGAGCGGCCGAGCGTGATCGTCGGCAAGTTCGTCACGTTGATCTTCAGCACCGCGAGATCGGTTTCCGGGTCGCTGCCGATTACCTTCGCGGTGGCCGTGCGGCCGTCGGCGAGCGCGACTTCGATCTGGTCGGCGCCGTCCACGACGTGCTGGTTCGTTAGAATGTAACCTTCCGGGCTCACGATAACGCCCGAGCCGAGGTTGGCGGCCGGCTCGTCTTGCTGCTTGCGGGCATTGCGGTCGCCGAAGAAGTAGCGGAACAGCGGGTCTTTCGCGCGCGGATCGGGCGGCAAAGAGCCGTCCTTGCTGGAGAATACATTGACGACGGCCGGCATCGCCTTTTGCGCTGCCTCGGCGTACGACGTGGTCGCCGGTGCGCCGCCGATGCCCGGCGCGACCTCCCGCAGTGCAACGATCGGCGTGGCGAGCTGCTTGCCGAGCTGTCCTTGCCGTTGCAGCCATTGCGGCTTGAGCGTCACGACGATGAACATCAGCGCGAGCAGTACGGTTACCGCCTGCGCGAAGAACAGCCAGAAGCGTCTAAGCATCTGAATGGATTAGAGGTTTATATGGATCGGATCGAACTTGAATTGTACTTGAACAATACCCTTGAAACCGCGCGCTTCAAGGACTATTGCCCGAACGGCCTTCAGGTCGAGGGGCGCCGCAAGATCGAGAAGATCGCCACCGGCGTCACGGCGTCGGTCGCATTCCTCGAGGCGGCGCTCGAATGGGGAGCGGATGCGGTGCTCGTCCATCACGGCTATTTCTGGCGCAACGAGGCGCCGCAGATCACCGGCCGCAAGTACCAGCGCCTGAAGCTGCTGCTCGCGAACGACCTGAACCTGTTCGCGTACCACCTGCCGCTCGACGCGCACCCGGAATTCGGCAACAACGCGCAGCTCGGCGAGAAGCTCGGGCTGATCGGCGAGCAGCGTTTCGGCGACGGCGACCTCGGCTGGATGGCGACGCTGCCGATGCCCGTCTCGCTCGAGCACTTCGTCGCGAAAGTCGAGCACACGCTCGGTCGTACGCCGCTCGTGCTCGGCGACCGCGACATGCAGCTACGCCGGATCGCGTGGTGCACGGGTGCCGCGCAGAGCTATTTCGACGCGGCGATCGATGCCGGCGCCGATGTGTTCCTCACCGGCGAGGTATCCGAATCCATTACGCATGCGGCGGCCGAAAGCGGCGTCGCATTCGTTGCGGCAGGGCACCATGCGACCGAGCGCTACGGAATCCAGGCGCTCGGTGCGCACTTGTCCGAAGAATTCGATATCGAACACCTTTTTATCGATATTCATAATCCGGTCTGAAAGCCGGATTTGCGGCGGCGCATCGAAATTTTGCAATGTAGCGAATGCTTAAAAGTGAAATGATTTAATCGCTTCGGTAGTGGGGGAAAACCCTTGACTATCAACCACTTCGAACGGATTTTCATCTCCGGGCCTTGTAAATGGCGACTCCATTCGAGCAAACTAGCGACGGAATGGAAAGTCGTGACGGAAAATCCAACTCAGAAGTGGGGCGTGTGATGCGAGACAAGGAAGAGAAACGCGTCGACAGCGGCCGCCGTACCTGGCTGATTGCGACATCCGTAGCAGGTGGCGTAGGAGGCGTGGCCACCGTCATACCTTTCGCGGCGTCGCTGGCGCCGTCCGCAAAAGCAAAAGCGGCCGGCGCGCCGGTCGAGGTCGACATCAGCAGCCTGAAACCCGGCGAGATGGTTACCGTGCCGTGGCGCGGCAAGCCGGTCTGGATCCTGAATCGCACCGACGACATGCTGGCCGACGTGGTCAAGGCCGACAAGGAAGTGGCCGATCCGACCACGAAATCCCCGTATTCGATGCCGTTGCCCGCGTATTGCGCGAACGAATACCGTTCGCGCACCGATCGCAAGAACATTCTCGTCGTGATGGCCGTATGTACGCACCTCGGCTGCACGCCAAGCCAACGCTTCACGCCGGGTCCGCAGCCGAACCTGCCGGACGACTGGCCAGGCGGTTTCCTGTGCCCGTGTCACGGTTCGACCTACGACCTCGCCGGCCGTGTGTTCAAGAACAAGCCGGCGCCTCAGAATCTCGACATCCCGCCCTACATGTTCACGTCGGCGACGACCATCGTGATCGGCAAGGACGAGAAAGGAGAAGCGTGATGGGTGCCGACAATAAAGAAGTCTCCACGACAGGTCTCACAGGCTGGATCGACCAGCGCTTCCCGCTCACGTCTACCTGGAAAAAGCACGTTTCCGAGTACTACGCGCCGAAGAACTTCAACTTCTGGTACTTCTTCGGCTCCCTCGCACTGCTCGTGCTCGTCAACCAGATCGTCACGGGCATTTTCCTGACGATGAACTACAAGCCCGACTCGACGCTCGCGTTCTCGTCGGTCGAGTACATCATGCGTGAGGTGCCATGGGGTTGGCTGATCCGCTACATGCACTCGACCGGTGCGTCGATGTTCTTCGTCGTCGTGTACTTGCACATGTTTCGCGGGCTGATGTACGGGTCGTACCGCAAGCCGCGCGAGCTCGTGTGGATCTTCGGCTGCGCGATCTTCCTTTGTCTGATGGCGGAGGCGTTCTTCGGCTACTTACTGCCGTGGGGCCAGATGTCGTTCTGGGGCGCGCAGGTGATCGTGAACCTGTTCTCGGCGATCCCGTTCGTCGGCCCGGACCTGTCGCTGTGGATTCGCGGTGACTACGTCGTGTCGGATGTCACGCTGAACCGGTTCTTCGCATTCCACGTGATCGCGATCCCGCTCGTGCTGGTCGGCCTCGTGATAGCGCATCTGGTCGCACTTCACGAAGTGGGGTCAAATAATCCGGACGGCATCGAGATCAAGGCGAAGAAGGACGAGAACGGCATTCCGCTCGACGGCATCCCGTTCCATCCGTACTACTCGGTGCACGATTTCTTCGGCGTCTGCGTGTTCCTGATGGTGTTCGCGCTGATCGTGTTCTTTGCGCCGGAGATGGGCGGCTACTTCCTGGAGTCGAACAACTTCGTGCCGGCGAACCCGCTGCAGACGCCGCCGGAGATTGCGCCGGTCTGGTATTTCACCGCGTTCTACGCGATGCTGCGCGCGACCACCGACCCGTTCAAGATCGTGCTGATGATCGTGATCGCGCTGCTCGGCGTGCTGGCGTTGATCCGTGCGCGCGGCAAATGGAAGGCCGGGCTGCCGGTGCTGGCCGCGGCGATCGTCGTGTTCATGTTCCTGACGGAGTCGAAGTTCTGGGGTGTCGTCGTGATGGGCTCGGCGGTGATCACGCTGTTCTTCCTGCCGTGGCTCGACCGCAGCCCGGTGAAGTCGATCCGCTACCGGCCGCTGTTCCACAAGGTGTTCCTCGGGATCTTCGTCGCGGCGTTCCTGACCCTCGCGTTCCTCGGCACACGGCCGCCATCGCCGGCTGCGACGCTGATTGCGCAGGGCTGCGCGCTGATCTACTTCGCGTTCTTCCTCGGCATGCCCGTCTGGACGCCGCTTGGCACGTTCAAGCAGCCGCCGGAGCGGGTGCGCTTCAAGCCCCATTAACGCGAGCGAGGAGAGAACGACATGAAGAAACTGCTTTCGACGCTCGCGATGATCGGGGTGACGGCCGTTGCGCTGCTCGCGGCGCCGGCCGTACGCGCGGAAGGTAATTTTCCGCTCGACCGGGCGCCCGATAACACGGAAAATCTCGTTTCGCTTCAACACGGCGCGCAATTGTTTGTAAACTATTGCCTGAACTGCCACAGCGCGAACCTGATGCGCTACAACCGTCTGACGGATCTGGGCATATCCCAGAAGGAGATCGAAACGAATCTCCTGTTCACGACCGACAAGGTCGGGAACACGATGTCCGTTGCGATGCGGCCCGAAGACGCGAAGAACTGGCTCGGCACCACACCGCCCGACCTGTCGGTCGAGGAGCGGGCGCGCGGCCGCGACTGGCTGTATACGTATCTGCGCGGTTTCTACCGCGACGATACGCGGCCGACCGGCTGGAACAACGCGGTGTTCGAGAACGTCGGCATGCCCAACGTATTGTGGCAGCTGCAGGGGCAGCGGACGGCCAAATTCGAAGACAAGACGGACGAGGAGACGGGCGAGAAGGTCCACACGCTCGTCGGCTTCCAGCAGGTCACGCCGGGGACGTTGTCGCCGGCGGATTATGATGCTGCGGTTGCCGACCTGGTGGCCTATATGACATGGATGGCCGAGCCGGCACAGCAGACCCGCAAACGTCTCGGCGTGTGGGTGCTGATCTTTCTCGGTGTCCTGACTTTCCTGGCCTGGCGGCTCAATGCCGCGTACTGGAAAGATATCAAGTAAACACGCCTGACCGGCGTGGGGCCGGCGCAAGGCGAAACCCGTGAAAGGGGTTGCGCCGCGTGCCGGCCCTCGGCTTTTTTGAGGAAACGCAAATATGATGGTTCTGTATTCCGGCACAACTTGCCCGTTCTCCCAGCGTTGCCGGCTGGTGTTGTTCGAGAAGGGCATGGACTTCGAAATCCGTGACGTCGACCTGTTCAACAAGCCGGAAGACATTTCGGTGATGAACCCGTACGGTCAGGTGCCGATTCTGGTCGAGCGCGACCTGATCCTGTACGAATCGAACATCATCAACGAATACATCGACGAGCGCTTCCCGCATCCGCAGCTGATGCCGGCCGATCCGGTGCAGCGTGCGCGTGCGCGCCTGTTCCTGCTCAACTTCGAGAAGGAACTGTTCGTTCACGTCAGCACGCTCGAGAACGAGAAGGGCAAGGCTGCCGAGAAGAACCACGAGAAGGCACGCCTCGCAATCCGCGATCGCCTGACGCAGCTCGCGCCGATCTTCGTGAAGAACAAGTACATGCTCGGCGAAGAGTTCTCGATGCTCGACGTTGCGATCGCGCCGCTGCTGTGGCGTCTGGATCACTACGGTATCGAACTGTCGAAGAATGCCGCGCCGCTGATGAAGTACGCGGAACGGATCTTCAGCCGTCCGGCCTATATCGAAGCACTGACGCCGTCCGAAAAGGTCATGCGTCGTTGATGATGCAATGAGTGCATGACGGAGCGGGCGGCGCGGCGTGCCGCGTGCTCGCTCCGGGTTCGAGGATTGTGATGCAAGAGATTTCAACGAAGCCTTATCTGCTGCGCGCGCTGTACGAGTGGTGCACCGATAACGGTTACACGCCGCATATCGCGGTGAGGGTCGACAACTCGACGCGCGTGCCGCGTCAGTTCGTGCGTGACGGCGAGATCGTGCTCAACATCAGCTTCGAGGCGACGAGCCAGCTGCAGATGGGTAACGAGTGGATCGAGTTCACTGCCCGGTTCTCCGGGAAGGCGCACAAGATCGAGATTCCGGTGGCCAACGTGCTCGCGATCTATGCGCGGGAGAACGGTCAGGGGATGGCGTTCCAGGTCGATGCGGTGGCCGGCGAGGCCGAGGATTCGGGGGCATTCGAAGACGATGCCGCGCAGGCGGCCGACGATGGCGCGTCGCGCGACGCGTCTTCGTCCCCGTTGACACCCGTCGCCGACAGCGGCGCGAACGAGGAACCCTCCGAAGGCGCCGACGAACCGCCGAAATCCGATGGAGACGGGTCGAAAGGCAGCAGCAGACCTCGCCTCAAGATCGTGAAATGAGGTACAATCTTGGGCTTACGCCGGCTTAGCTCATCTGGTAGAGCAGTTGATTTGTAATCATCAGGTGGCGGGTTCGAGTCCTGCAGCCGGCACCAAATCCGAAAAGGGGTTACGCGATGTTTGCGTAACCCCTTTTTTCGTTTCTGCCCCAACTCTACGAGACGTCGAATTCGCGTTGGGTTGAAGGCAAATTGGCCGCGATGTGCGGTAAACGCTCAAGCTGGCGCGGCGAGAGCCGGAATCGACGCACGCGTTTCCCGATCTTCGGGATAGACGTCCGTCACATCTGCCTGAACAACCCCGCATACGCGCGACTGACCGGCAACATCTCCCGTTGCCCGCGCACGCGAATCCGCAGCCTTCCCAGCAAGTCGCGTTCGACGCGGTCGATCGCTGCGTATGCAACGATCACCCCGCGATGCACCTGCGCGAATCGTCCCGAATCGAGCCGCGGCATCAGTACCTTCAACGGCGTGCGAATCACGAGTCGCTCGTCGGCTGTCACCACTTCGGTGTATTTGTCCGACGCCTGAAAATACAGCACGTCGTCGACCGCAACGAGTCGCGTCGCATCCTTCACGCCCACCGTCAACCAGCGGATCGGCGCCGCGTCGCGCGATTGCGCTGCCTGCACGAGCGCATCGGCGTGTGCGGCTGCCGGCCCGCCGCGCTGCAGCTTCGCGATACAGCGCAACAGTCGCTCGTCCGTAACCGGCTTCAGCAGGTAATCGACCGCCGCACGATCGAACGCATCGACCGCATATTCTTCGTAGGCCGTGACGAACACGACATGCACGTCGGGCACCAGCGACGCAAGCTTCAACCCGTCGATGCCCGGCATCCGGATATCCAGAAACGCGATGTCCGGGCGCGGCGATGCATGCAACGCGGCAAGCGTTTCGACACCGTTGCACGGCATCGCGACGATCTCCAGTTCGGGCCAGAGTTGGCGCAGTCGCTGCGCAAGCAAGGCCAGCAGGTTCGGTTCGTCGTCGGCGATGAGGGCGGTCGGCATGTCAGTCGAGCGGAATCAGCAGGACGGCGGCGACGCCATGCGTGGCATCGGCGTTCGTTTCGATGGCTACGCGGGCGCGTTCGCCGTGCAGCGCCCTGAGGCGCGCGGCGACGTTGGCGAGTCCGACGCCGCCATGCAATTGCGACACGCCGCTCCCGAGGCCGACGCCGGTATCGAGCACGCTCAATTCGAGTTGCTCGCCGTGTCTGCGTGCGTGAATCGCGATCTCGCCGCCGGCGATCGACGGCTCGATCCCATGCAGCAACGCGTTTTCCACGAGCGGTTGCAGCAACAGCGGCGAGAACGGCAGCGCACGCAAATCCACCGGCACGTCGATGGCATACGAGAGGCGTTCGCCGAGCCGGATCGATGCGATCTTCAGCAGCGCCTCGACGAGTTCGAGTTCTTCGCCGAGCGTCGACGTCGCGTCGCGTGTGCGGCGCAGGCTCGCACGCAGGTAGCGGTTCAGGTTGTCGAGCATCGTCGACGCGCGGGCCGGGTCGCACTCGATGAGGCTCTGCACGTTCGCGAGCGTATTGAACAGGAAATGCGGTTCGATCTGCGCCTGCAGCAGCGCGAGGCGTGCAGTCGTTTCGGCCTGGCGGGCTTCGGCGGCCTGACGGCGCTCCGTTTCCAGCGTCGCGCGCATGCGCAGCGATTGCAGGAACAGCGACACGCAGACGAACAGGATTGCCGAGACGAGGAACGACGGGCCATAGTTGTCCCATGTGACGATGCGGTCCGATCCGAACACATGCGGCACCTTCCCGCCGACGATCGCGGCCGCGATCTCGAAACCGGCGAAGACGCTGACCGGTGCGATCACGATCGCCTTCAGCGCGAGCCCCGGCGTGCTCGGCAGCAACCGGTTCGCGGCGGTACTCAACAGCAGCGCACAGAACCCGATCACGTTCGAGACGACGAGATAGGGGACGACGGGTTCGTCAACGTGAATGATCCAGAAGCCCAGGCCAACTACCGAGTTGAAGCATGCAAACCCGAGCAGCGCTGCCGGATCGCGCAGCCAGCGCGGTGCGCCGACGGCTGGCATGGGCGGTATCGTCGAAGTAACCGGTCGGGTGGTTCGCATGGTGTCGAATGAAGGTGGACGCACGATACGCGCATGGCGTGACCTTACTGCCCCATGCATAGATCGAGGGCGAATTGCGACGAACGGGGCGCGGCTTCGACGAAGCGCTCCGGGTGCCGACGACTGGGCGATGGGCCGATTGCCGCCACGAGTGTAGAGGAAGGCGGGCGTAAGGGCATCATGCGTCGCGGCAATCGGCCGATGAAAGGTGCTGTCTTCGGGCATCGCTGGCTGTCGGCATCCGGAGCCGAGCGATCATCGCATCGAATCCCTGAGCAATCATCGCCGTCACGCGCGATTCGTCCGCGCATTCACGCGCCCTGTCGCAACTCCAGCCGCGCCGCGCACCCTCGCGGTACGGTGTTGCCGTGTTCAACCCGATCCGGTGATTCCGATCATGTCCACGCTCTTTCACCTGAAGCCATACGCGTACGTGCTGTTCTGCATGCTGCTCTATATCGGCATCAAGCGCTGTTTTCCGCGCGAAGTACCCGCGGCGCGACCGCTGGTCTCACCGGTTGTGTTCGGAATGGTCGGCCTCGTCAGCCTGAACGGGCTTTTTCCGTTTGCAGGAGCTGGAGCGAACGTGCTTGCGCTGGCGTCCGTCGCGGCGGGTGCCGCACTGGGCTGGCTGCATGCGATGCGCTGGCAGCTCCGGTACCGCGCGACGCAGTCGGGCTTGCGCGTGCGCCTGCCCGGTGATGCGAGCCTGCTGGTCACGCTGATGCTCACGTTTGTTGCAGAAACCTTTCTGCATTACGCGGCAGCAGTGCACGCGCCGTGGGCTGAGACGCCCTGCTTCGTGATGCTGGCGTTCGCGGTATGGGGCGTGCTCGTCGGGATGCCGCTCGGGCGCGCGGTCAACGTGGTCGTGCGCAGCATGCGCGAGGCCGGTGGGATGCATCGAAACGGCATGACTTATCCGGTCGATTCGCGATGAGTAGGTGAGGCCGAAAATGGTCGGCGAGGGCCGCGAACAGGACGGTGTTGACGAACCAGAAACCAGGGCGGGATCGAGCAAACATGGGCGTGCAGCGCACGCCGTTGCGCCCCTGTTTTCCTGTCACGCCTGCGTCACGATGCGCCCCTAACGTTGCACGTTCCCGTCGCAGCGCCAACGCCGCGAACGGGTATGCGCTTGCCGCCCACGACGCCGTGCCCGCGTCGCGCGCGGTCCCCGGGATCTCGCTTCCGGTGACGCATCGACCATGTACCGCACCATTCCATTCGAAAACACGATCGACGTCGGTTCGAATCGAATCGCACCCGATCAGGAGACAGGGGCCATGTTGAGTCCGCATGAATTTTCGATGCTGCTGCGCATTGCGCGCTCGCCGGACGGCGTCGACCCGACGAACCCGGCCTTCGCCGTGCTCGTCGAAAAGCGGCTGGTCGACGATACGCAGGTGCGTGTGAATGCCGTCGCCGTGCGCCCGGCGCTGACGCCGATCGGACAACTGTTGCTTGCCCGCTTCGACGAAGCGGCTTGAGGGAGGGGAGCGGAACCGCAGACGAGCGTCACGCCTTCGCCGCAGCGAAGAACGTGACGCATTGAAAGCACGGGAAACCGCTTACTGCGCGACCGGCACGGTCACGTCGCTGCCGAACCAGTGCATCGAGATCTTCTTCAACGTGCCGTCCTTGCGCAGCGAATCCAGTGCATCGTTGATCGCCTTCTCGAACTTCGGATTGCCCTTGCGGAACGGGATCGCCATCTCCTGCTTGCCGCCGTTCAGTACCGCGCCAGCACGCAGCGGCAGGTTCGACGTCTTGATCATGTACGGCAGCATCAGGCGGTCGTCGAGCGTCGCCTCGATCCGGCCGGCGGCGAGGTCGCGCAGCTTTTCCGGCGCGCCCGGATACGTCTGCACCTCGATGCCCGGCACGCCGCGCGCCATCTGGTCGTAGTTGGTGCCGAGCGTCACGCCGAGCTTCTTGCCCTTGAAGTCCTCGAGCGACTTGAAGTTGCGCGTGTCGTCCTTGCGCTGGATCAACTGCGCGGCCGAGTACGTGTATGGCTCGCTGAAGTCGAGCGCTTCCTTGCGCTGCGGCGTGATCGTGACCTGGTTGACGATCACGTCGAACTTGCCGGCCTGCAGCCCGGCGATGATGCCGCTCCATTCGGTCGGGACGAACTGCGTCTTCACGCCGAGCTTGCCGGCGACCGCATTCGCGACGTCGACGTCGAAGCCCTCGAGTTGCCCCGACGTGCCGCGCGAGTTGAACGGCGGATACGTGCCTTCGAGGCCGACGCGCAGCACGCCGGCTTTCTTCACCGAGTCGAGCAAATCTTCCGCGTGTGCGGCGACGGCCGTGAAACCGAGTGCCGACGCGAGCAGCAGGCCCGACAGCAGAAGCTTCGAACGTTTCATCACAGATCTCCAGTTGTTCAGTGTGGTGTTGGGGCGCCGGGCATCAGCGTGCCCGGGCTGGGCCGGAATGCGGGCACGTAGACACTACTCGCAACCGCGCCGCGCCGGAAGTCGAATTGGCCCTGATTGCAGTCGATTCCCGGGGCGGGGGGCGGCAATGCCGTGTGACGACCCGGCCCTCGGGCAGCGAGCGATCGCTTGAACAGTCCTCCCGGCATGTTCGGAATACGCTTGAAAATACTCTCTTAAATCAGGTTGTTTTTCCGATTCGCGCAGTAATTTTTCTGTAAAAATTGCGCGAGCGAAATCGCTCAGCGCGCCATCCGAGGGCGCGTCAGAAGAAGAAAAGGCCGTTGCCATGAACATGCAGAACACTGTTGCCGCGTTGCGCGGCGGGTTGCTTCAGCAGGGCCGGCTGCTAACCTGCAGGCGTTCGCGCCGCTCTCGCCGGAAACCGTGCGCTTCTGCCGTAGCGGCGCGGCGAGTGAAGCCGATGCGTTCACGCAATGGTCGGGCTCGCGTACGTTGCAGGGCGTGACGCGGTCAACGCGAACGTTCGACTACAAGAATCCGGCGCAACCGTTGAACCCGAAGGGCAGTACGCTCCCGACGATGGGCGATCAGGGTGAATTGCCGGATCAGCTTGAAGTCTACGAGTACACTGGTGCGTACACGTATCTGGACCAGACGCGCGGCGACCATCTCACGAAAATCCGGATGGAGGAGTGGGAGTTGCAGGCGAAGCGCTTCCACGGCGCGGGCGGCGTGCGCGCGATCGATGCCGGCCGGCGCTTCACGCTCGCGGATCATCCGGAGCACGATCGCGATCCGGCCGATCAGCGCGAATTCGCCGCGATCGACATCGCATGGTGGATCGAGAACAACCTGCCCGCTGCGAGCAGTAGCGCGGATTTTCCGTACAGCCTGCGCGAAGCGTTGACGCAGGCGCAGGAAGGTTACGGTGCCGACTCCTCGTTTCGCGTGCCGCATGATGACGGTTCGGTCGGCTTCTATCTCGTCGAGGTCGAGGCGCAGTGCGTAAACGTGCCGTATCGCAGCCCGTTCGAGCATTACAAGCCGAAGATGCATCTCGAGACGGCGATCGTCGTCGGGCCTCAGGGCGAGGAAGTCTATACCGACGAGTTGAACCGGATCCGTGTGCAGTTCGTATGGGATCGGCTGAACCCGGGCAACGAGAATGCATCGTGCTGGGTGCGGGTCGCAGGGGCGGCCAACTACTAACACGAGCTCGCGGCTCATCGTATAGAAACGGCCTACCCATCCGAAGTGCTTCCCGGTGGGTGCCCCATGTCCCGGATGGTCACGCCATACGCTCAAACCACTCGGCGCGGGAACGCGAGGCACCGGCTATATCATGCCGGTTACGAACGCCATTGAGTCGCTGCACATGCAGCTTCGGAAGATCATCAAGGCGCCGCGGCCGCTTCCCGTCAGATGAGGCCGCGCTCAAGCTGATCTGGCTGGCGCTACGCAATGTGCTGGCCAAGACCGTACGGGCCGCCTTCGACTGGAAATCGGCGATGAACCAGTTTGCTATCCTGTTCGGAGACCGATTTATGCAGGCGCGTGGATAACGTGCTGCTCAACCGCCTCGCCCACAAAAATGCGGACAGGTTCTGGGGCCGTGCAAGAAAGGCCACCCCCGAGCCAACCCGCGTGCACGAAATTGGCATAATCACGGCTCGCTGACACGAGCGCTGTGACACCGGCACTTTCATGCACCTGCCATATCGCCGCTCCTGCGTATTGATTCCAGTCCAGTTAAAACCGCAATACCCATGTCGATCACCCCTGCGACCACCGCATCGCTGCAACACATTCTCGAGCACCCCGGCGACTTCTCCGGTTGGCTCTGCCTGCCGCCGATGCCATGGACGCTCGATACAGAGGGCGCATTCATCGAAGACGCCCGGCAAGCCGAAGCCGACACCGACACCCCTCCCACCACCGCCCCCCAACCCGGCTGGCGCGTCACGCTGAAAAGCGCGACGATCGAGGACATCGTGATCAACGCGCATGACCAGGTCGACGAACCGAGCGTCGCGCAACTCTTCGACGCATTCGTCTTCTACGTCGACAACGATGAGTTCATTCTGCTCTGACGCCGCGCGCCCTGAGCCACAGTAAAAAAGGACCGCCAAGCGGTCCTTTTTTCATGAAGTATCAGCAGCCCACCCCTCAAGGCAACGAAATCGTCAAATTAGCCGACTCCGGCCCGACCTTGATGATTTGCGAGTAAGGCGCCAAAGCCTGCAGCGTCTTGTCCTTCAGATACGTATTGAGCCCGAGATACCCGAGCAGTGCGACGAGCGCGAACACCGCTCCAATCGCCCAAACCGGCACCTCACGCTTCAACCGGTGCGCAATCTGATCCGGCAGCGGCCAATGCGGTGCAAACGGCGCCCGCTTGCCCTTCATATGCGCGATCTCGTCGCCCAGCCGCGCAGTGAGATAAGCCAGCTTCTCCGGCCCTTCGAGCAGATACTTGCCCTGGAACCCCAGCAGCAGGCACATATGAAACACTTCGAGCGACTGCAACCGCGCCGCGCCTTGCGCGCGACATTCCTCTAGATACTGAAAGAATTTCTCCCCGGCGAGCTGCTCGCCGAACAACACGAGTTGCAGCGGCCGGCGTTCCCAGTCGGTGCGGATCTTGAACTGCGACGACAGCACCATTTCATCGACGGCCGCGCAGTACGCGAACTTCGCGCCGTACACGTCCTCGGCGGGAATGTTCAGCTTCTTCGCCCCACGCTCGAAATCCGACAGGAATTCCTGGATCTTCGTGCTGAATTCGCTCGCGCTATCCGGCTCCCGCCCGTTCTTGAGCAGGAACAGCATGAAGAACCCGTCGTACAACAGATCGAGCAGCGAGCGAGCCTGGAACGCGGCGTCGGTCGATGCCGGGGTGTGCATGGGGGCCGGCGCATTGTCGCCGAACAGGGAAGGCGCGTAGCTCATGATGTGACCGCGATCAGTTCGAATTTCAGGTCATTGATGCCAGTCGGCGCGTAGATCATCGCGGACTGGGCCTGCAGCATGCGCTCGTACAGCGCGCCACGCGAATCGAGCGAGAAATAGCACGCGCCCGGCCGCACGGGAATCGCGGGCGGCACCTGCGGCGTGTACGACAGCCGCACGCCCGGCATCGCCGACAGCACGAGCTTATCGACGTCGTCCGGCGCGCCGACCTTGAAGCGGGCCGGCACCGCGTCGATGAGCTCGACGTTCGGCATGTCCGCGGATACCGCCAGATAGAACTCGGTCTTGTCGTCGATCTTGCCCGAATCGAGGCGCCCGAGATGGAACGACGGACGCACTTCGTCGAGCGTGATCGCGAAGTAGCGCGTGGAGATCACGGTGTCGAGCAGCTCGCGCAGCATCAGATCGAGACGTGCGAAGCCCGGGCCGGGATCGTCGTGCCGGTAGACGGGCAGATCCGCGAGCGTGTAGCCCTTCGAGAAGGTCATCAACTGGCCGGCGAGACGCAGCAGCTCCTGGAACAGGCGCTCCGGATGCAGCGCGGCGTGCTGATGCAGATGCGCGAGCGTCGCAAACGCGGCGTTCGCGGTGTGCAGCAGCCAGAACGACGCGATGTCGCCGGAGCGGAACTCGATGATGTTCTTCGACGGCTCACGATGAAAACCGTACAACGCATTGACCTTCGCCTGCAGCGCATCGACCAACTGGCGCAGCCGCTGGTGCAGGATCGGTGATGCCTCGATCGCGAGGCACGGCGGCACGAAGCTGTCGTCGATCTCGAAGCCGGATGTCGCGGTGCGGCGCACGCGCACGAGCGGCACTGACAGCAACTGGTCGCGCGGCTCGCTATGCGCGATCAGCTTGACCTGCGTCTTCAGGAACGTGATGTCGGCTTCGGCGGCGT
Source organism: Burkholderia sp. WTPI3 (assembly GCF_021483755.1). Lineage (NCBI taxonomy): Bacteria > Pseudomonadati > Pseudomonadota > Betaproteobacteria > Burkholderiales > Burkholderiaceae > Burkholderia > Burkholderia sp. WTPI3. The sequence goes on from NZ_JAGIXF010000019.1 coordinate 34,007, forward strand.
CGGTGAAGTTGTCGGCGACGCTCGTCTGCTCGCTGACGAAGCGCGTCATGAAGCCGGCGGCCGGATCGTCGCTGTAGTTGGTGCCGTTCTCGCGCAGCGGATGCAGCGCGAGATAGAACACGAATTCGTTGATGCCGTCAGGCAGCGTGTCCAGCGCGATCGGCGGTGGCAGGTCGTCGGCCTGCGGCGCGGCATACAGCGCGCCGTCCGGGAACACGAGCGCGAGGTCGGCGACACGCAGCACGTTGCTGCCGAGCGCATCGCGGTCGATGCGCACCGAGCGCACGCCCCAGTTGTACGGCTGGATCGCCTGGATGGATTCGAACAGGCGCGCCTCATGGTAGGCGTCCTGCCGCTGAAAGTGTTGAGGCCGGAGGAACAGCCCTTCCCCCCAAAGCACCTTGGCCGAATAACTCATGTCAAATCCGGTTAATGTGGCGTTGCGATGTAATCGATTTGTTCGTGCCCGAATTAATCGCCAATTTGTTAACTCTTGTTAATTGACATTCGTGCGTCACGTTTAACCGCAGGTGACCGACGAAAGCAAATTCAGCGGTTGCGAAGGCGCACCCTGTTGCGGTGCGATGACCGAGCCGTCGGTGACCGTCATCGCGCAATTATGCAGGCCGATGATTATGCCGGATTTCTCCGACTTCGCCGGGTCGAACGTCAGTTTCCATCGCTGGAGTGCGGGATCCCGGAACAATGCGACGATGCCGAACGCCTGCGCTTCACGCGACACCTTTTCGGTTGCCGTATAGCGCTGGCCCGGAATCAGCGTGATTTCGCGCACGTTCAGCAGATCGGCGCCCAATGCGGCCTTTTCCTTGGTCGGATCGGTGAATGCGTCGAACGGCGCTTGCTGGAACGATGTCGGATCTTTCAGTGCGTAGAGTCTCACGACCAATGCTAGTGGCTTGTGGTCGTTCGCGGCGTTGAGGTTGGGCGCGGCCGCAAGCGTGAGGCCGATGTTGCGCGGGGGTTTCTGCGCGTCGGGCACGTCGGGCTTGCCGATGCCGGCCGCCTGCATGACGGCGCTCGCGGCCGAGCCGAGCAACGGAGCGGCCGCACATCCGGCCAGAAGTGCGCAGGCAATCAGTGGCAGCGCATAGCGAATCATGGACGATCTCATCGTATTTCCGGCGTGCCGCCTTTTGCTCCCTGTCAAAACTGCCGGGTATTTCCGCGTTGTTGCGAATGTCCCGCTTATCTGCCGTTCAACTATTAAGCGCGCATGCGCTGCGATGCGCTTCCGGAAAATTTTTCCGCAACCAGCTCGCGACGCCGTCAAATCAGTAAAACTTGCGCATTTCGATCGAAACGAAAGCCCGCGAGAGGCTGCTGCCACAAGCGTTTCGAGAGGGTAGCGCACGGATTTAAAAGGAATTACTCTGCACGCAGCGATTGAATTATGAAAAATTGATCGGTACTATACCCGCGCGCTTCTTGCAAAGCAAAAGAACCAGATTCTCAACGATTTTAATACTCACGCGCCGGTGGATATAACGATGAAAGACCGTCTCTTCGCAAAAATGTCTGGGGTAGTGCTGGCCTGCGGCGTGATCGCCGGTTGTGCAAGCCAGCCGCCGGCGCCGCCGACTGCCGAGGTGTTCAACAAGTCGCTGGCCGATGCGGACGCCGTTGCGAAGTCGGGGGACCAGGACAAGGCGCTCGGCCTGTACCAGCAGCTCGCGAAGTCGGATCCGACGCGCGAGGAGCCGTGGTCGCGCATCGCGCAGATCCAGTTTGCCCAGAACCACTATGGCCAGGCGATCGTCGCGGCACAGGAAGCGCTGCAGCGCGATGCGACCGACCGCCAGGCGAAGAGCGTGCTCGCCGTCGCGGGTCTGCGGATCGCGACGCAGTCGCTCGGCGAACTGCGCCAGGATTCGTCGCTGGCGGGCGACGCGAAGTCGGATGCGCAGGCGCTCGCCAAGCAGTTGCGCGACACGCTGGGCGAATCGGCGCTGTTCCCGCCGGAGCAACGGGTTGCGAAGACGCGCCCGCCGCGTCGTGTGATTCATCGTCCAAAGGCCGGTGCCGCAGCGGCAACCGAGGCAGCCGCCGCTGCAACCACCGCGCCGACGCCGCCCGTCGCACCGCAGAAGGGTGGCGCCGACCCGTTCAGCGCGCTTCGCTGATCGATTGACGCGACAAAACCACAACTAACCTGGGAGCCGTCGAGATGGCCAAGAAAGAAAGCATTCAGAAAAGCTTGCAGAAAATACGGCCGCCGCGCGTCCAGCTGACCTACGAGGTCGAGAAGGGCGACGCGATCGAGGTGAAGGAACTGCCGTTCGTCGTCGGGGTCGTCGGCGATCTGGCGGGCCAGTCGGAAGTCGAGCAGCCGAAGCTGCGCGATCGCAAGTTCGTCAACATCGACCGTGACAACTTCGACGACGTGATGAAGGCGATCGAGCCGCGCGCGGCGTTTCAGGTGGAAAACCGCCTGAGCCCGGAAGGCGGCAAGTTCGCGGTTGACCTGAAGTTCCGTTCGCTGTCGGATTTCAGCCCGGACGAAGTCGTCGAACAGGTCGAGCCGCTGCGCCGCCTGCTCGAGGCGCGCTCGAAGCTGGCCGACCTGCGCAACAAGCTCGCCGGCAACGACAAGCTCGAGGATCTGCTGTCCGAGGTGCTGAAGAACACGCAGCAGCTGCAGGAGCTCGCGAAGGGCACGGGCGGCGACAAAGACGGCGAATGACGACGGAGTGTTGAGATGAACCAGCAAACGGCTGCGGCCCAAGCGAGCGGCGCGGAATATGCCGCCGGGACTTCGCTGCTCGACGACATCGTCGAGAAGAGCAAGGTCGCGAAATCCGATTCCGAACATGCACGCGCGAAAGACCTGATCGGCGAACTCGTGCATCAGGTGCTCGACGGCACGGTGATCGTGTCGGACAACCTGTCGGCGACGATCGACGCGCGCGTCGCGGAGCTCGACCGCCTGATCTCCACGCAGCTGTCCGCGGTGATGCACGCGCCGGAATTCCAGCGCCTCGAAAGCACGTGGCGCGGGATGGACTACCTGGTCAAGGAAAGCAACACCGGCCAGACGATCAAGATCAAGGCGCTGCACGCGCCGAAGCGCGACCTCGTGCGCGACTTCAAGGGCGCAAGCGAGTTCGACCAGAGCGCGCTGTTCAAGAAGGTCTACGAAGAGGAATTCGGCACGTTCGGCGGCTCGCCGTTCGGTGCGCTGATCGGCGATTACGAGATCTCGCGCCAGCCGGAAGACATGTACTTCATCGAGCAGATGTCGCACGTCGCGGCAGCCGCGCACGCGCCGTTCATCGCGTCGGCGTCGCCGGAGCTGCTCGGCCTCGAGTCGTTCTCCGACCTCGGCAAGCCGCGCGACCTCGGCAAGGTGTTCGACACGGTCGAATACGCGAAGTGGAAGTCGTTCCGCGATTCGGAAGACTCGCGCTATGTCGGCCTCACGCTGCCGCGCTTCCTCGGTCGCCTGCCGTTCAATCCGAAGGACGGCCAGACCGCGGAGAACTTCAACTTCGTCGAGGACGTCGACGGCACCGAGCACGACAAGTACCTGTGGTGCAACGCGGCGTGGGCATTCGCGGCACGCCTGACGGCGGCGTTCGACGACTTCGGCTGGTGCGCGGCGATCCGCGGCGTCGAAGGCGGCGGCCTCGTCGAGGACCTGCCGACCCACACGTTCAAGACGGACGACGGTGAAGTCGCGCTGAAGTGCCCGACCGAAATCGCGATCACCGATCGCCGCGAGAAGGAACTGAGCGACCTCGGCTTCATCCCGCTCGTTCATTGCAAGAACTCGGATTACGCCGCGTTTTTCGCCGCGCAATCGGTGCAGAAGCCGAAGAAATACAGCACCGACAGCGCGAATGCAAATGCCGTCCTGTCCGCTCAGCTTCAGTACATCTTCTCGGTATCGCGCGTTGCGCACTACCTGAAGGCGATGATGCGGGACAAGATCGGTAGCTTCGCATCGGCGCAAAACGTGGAGACTTTCCTCAACCGGTGGATTTCGCAGTACGTCCTGCTCGACGACAACGCATCGCAGGAACAGAAGGCGCAATTCCCGCTGCGCGAGGCATCCATACAAGTGTCGGAGATTCCGGGCAAGCCGGGCTCGTATCGTTCGGTCGCGTTCCTGCGCCCGCACTTTCAGCTCGACGAACTCTCGATTTCTCTGCGACTTGTCGCTGATCTGCCCAAACCGGCAAATTCATAAGCGAGTAAATCGCCCGGGCGGGCCGCCTGGGTAGGACGTTAAAACCACCTCTTTGGGGAGTCGAAGGGCCATGTTACATATGCACTTGCAGTTTGGTAGTCCGGCGGTGAAGGGCGAATCCGCGGACAAGGACCATCAGGGCTGGATCGAACTGAAATCGTGGGATCACTCGATCGTTCAGCCGCGTTCGGCAACGGCATCGACCGCAGGCGGTCACACGATGACCCGCTGCGAGCACGGCGACATGATTTTCACGAAGGAAATCGATTCGTCGAGCCCGCTGCTGTACCAGCACGCATCGGGCGGCACCACGTTCGATGAAGTCACGGTTCATTTCTCGCGCGCGGACGGCGAGGGCAAGCGCGTCCAGTATCTGGAAGTGAAGCTCAAGTACGTGATCATCTCGAGCATCGCGCCGAGCGTTCGCGAAGAAGGTCTGCCGCTCGAGACGTTCTCGCTGAAGTACGCGGCCGTGCAGTGGAAGCAGACCCAGCAGAAGATCGGCGGCAACCAGGGCGGCAACACGCAAGGCGCCTGGAGCCTGACGAAGAACGACAAGACCTACGCGGTCTAAGGTCGGTTGCGGCAACGGGGCGCTCGGCGTCCCGTTGCCGTTTTCGCTGTGCGCACCGGCCGATGAAACGATTCGAACCTAGTTTTCTCGACAAGCTGTTCGACGACGAACCGCACCTGCCGGCCTCGGCAGCGATGCGGCAATTGTCGCTGGACGAGCTCAAGAACACGGTCGCCCGCGACGTCGAGGCGATTCTCAACACCCGTATCGCCCACACCGAAATCGAGCTGGCCGCGCTGCCGGAATGCCAGAAATCGGTGCTGACCTACGGGTTGAACGATTTCGCGGGGTTGAGCCTCGCGAGTCACTACGACCGGGCGTTCATCTGCAAGTCGATCCAGCAGGCCATCGCGCGCCACGAGCCGCGGCTGCAGCAGGTGCAGGTGACGTTCGAGCTGAACGAGCAGTCGACCAACGCGCTTTACTTCGCGATCCAGGCGCTGCTCGTCGTGCACCCGGCCGAAGAGCCGGTGAATTTCGATGCGATGCTGCAGCCATCGACGCTGCAGTATTCGGTCACACGCGCACGCGCAGCAAGAATGCAGTAAATCAAACCGCCGAGCGGGCCGGACCGCCCGGTGGTGGATCAGGGTCCGGCAGGAAATATTGAGGTTCGGGGTCGTCGATGGAAGAATTGCTGCCGTATTACGAGCGCGAATTATCGTTTTTGCGGCGCTATTCGCGAGATTTCGCCGAACGTTACCCGAAGATCGCGGCGCGGCTCGCGTTGTCCGGCGAGCATTGCGAGGATCCGCACGTCGAGCGGATGATCGAATCGTTCGCGCTGCTTGGCGCACGGATCAACAAGAAGCTCGACGACGATTACCCGGAATTCACCGAAGCGCTGCTCGAAGTGCTGTATCCGCACTACCTGCGGCCGTTCCCGTCGTGCTCGATCGCGCAGTTCACGCCGGCGTCGCCCGGCCAGCAGACCGAACCGGTCGTGATCGCACGCGGCACCGAGCTGAAGAGCCGCCCGATCCGTGGCGTGCAGTGCCGGTTCCGCACCGCGTACGACGTGACGCTCGCGCCGATCCGCATCTCGGAGGCGCGCTACACGCCGGTCGCGCTCGCGCCGAGCGCGACGGTGCTGCCTTCCAACGCGACGGGCGTGATCTCGATCACGTTCGAATCGCTCGCCGCGCAACTCGATCTCGGCGCGCTGAAGCTGCCCACGCTGCGTGCACACCTGCACGGCGAACAGTCGTTCGTCGCGGCGCTGACCGACTGCCTGTTCGTCAACGTGCTCGGCGCGTACGTCGAGCCGGAGCGGAACGGCCGCTGGACCGCGCTGCGCAAGCTGCCGATCGCGCACGCCGGCTTCGACGAGGACGACGCGCTGATCGACTACCCGGCGAAATCGCACCCGGCGTATCGGCTGCTCACCGAATACTTCGCGTTCCCCGACAAGTTCGATTTCGTCGATTTCGATCTGGCGGCGATCGCACGCGCGTCGGGCCGTTGCCAGCGCGCGACGCTGCATCTCGTGCTGCAGGACGTGCGCAGCGACTCGCACGTCGCGCGGCTGCTCGACCTGCTGACGCCAAGCCATTTCCGGCTGTTCTGCACGCCGATCGTGAACTTGTTCCGCCAGCACGGCGAGCCGATCCGCATCACGCACCGCGCGGTGTCCTATCCGGTGATCGCCGAGGCGCGGCGCGCGTTCGCGTACGAGGTGTACTCGATCGATTCGGTGAAGCTCGTCCGGCAGCAGGCGCACGATGAATCGGTGATCGAGTTCCGGCCGTTCTATTCGCTGCATCATGGCGAATCGGCGCGGATCGGCCATTACTGGTTCGCGCGCCGCAACGACTGGGTCGCGCAGAAGAGCCCCGGCTACGAGACCGAGATCTCGATCGTCGACATCGACTTCGAGCCGACGTCGCCGCAGACCGACACGCTGAGCCTCGACCTCACCTGCACGAACCGCGACCTGCCGTCGATGCTCGCGTTCGGCCTCGAAGGCGGCGACCTGTTCCAGGAAGGCGGCGCCCAGACGAGCGGGATCTCGCTGCTGCGGCGGCCGACTCAGAGCGTGCGCTTCGAGCGCGGCCGCGCCGCGCACTGGCGGCTCGTGTCGCACCTCGCGCTGAACCACGTGTCGCTGGTCGCGCACGGGCTCGCGCCGCTCAAGGAAATGCTGACGCTGTATGACCTGCGGCGCACCGCCGTGTCGATGCGCCAGATCGACGGACTGGCGGGAATCGAGCAGCGCAGTGCCGTGCAATGGCTGCCGGGCAAGCCGTTCGCGACTTTCGTGCGCGGCATCGAAGTGCGCCTGACGATCGACGAGGAGCACTTCGTCGGCGCGAGCCTCGCGTCGTTCGTGCGCGTGCTCGACAGCTTCTTCGGGCTCTACGTTCACCTCAACAGTTTTGTTCAATTGGTCGTCGTGTCGAAGCGCACCGGCGAGGAGATCATCCGATGCAAGCCCCGAACCGGCGAATCGATCCTGGCGTAGTCGACGCGCTACTCGACGAGCCGCACCGCTTCGAGTTCTTCCAGGCGGTGCGCGTGCTCGAAGGGCTGTTCGCGCGGCAGGCGTCCGATGCGCCCGGCGCGTGGCGGCACGGCGACGTCGTCGCGCAGCGCATCGAATTCCGCAACACGCTGTCGCTCGGCTTTCCGCCGAGCGAGATCGAAGGCGCGCGCTCGTTCGACCACGACGGCACGCTGCTCGATTCGGGCGACGCGCGCGGCGCGGCGCTCGCGGCCGGCGAACTCGGCCACGTCGAGCTGACGCCTGCGTTCTTCGGGCTGCTCGGCGGGCAGGGCGCGCTGCCGCTGCACTACACCGAGCAGATCGTCGCGCGCGAGCACCTGAAGCGCGACCATGCGGCACGCGCATTCTTCGACGTGTTCTCGAACCGCGCGACCGCGATGTTCTACGCGGCGTGGAAGAAATACCGGCTGCCGTTCCACTACGAACTCGATCGCGACGAGCGCTACCTGCCGCTGTTGCTCGCGATCGCGGGCGTGCCGAGCGACGAGGTGCGCGACAGCCTCGCGGCCGGCGTGGGCGGCGTGCTCGACGAGGCGGTCGCCGGCTACGCGCTTGCCGCACGGCACCGGCCGATGTCGGCCGCGTACCTGCAGCGCACGCTGTCCGACTATTTCCGCGTGCCGGTGAAGATCGACCAGTTCGTCGGCAAGTGGTACGACGTGCCGCCCGACCAGTTGAGCGTGCTGGGCGAGGTCAACGCGGTGCTCGGTGCGACGGCGCTCGTCGGCGAACGCGTGTGGCAGCGCGACATGCGCGCGCGCATCGTCGTCGGCCCGCTGTCCAAGCGCGACTACGAGGCGTTCCTGCCCGGCGGCGCGCACGCCGTCGCGCTCGAACGGATGCTGACGCTGCTTGCCGGCGTCACGCTCGAATACGAGGTCAAGCTCGTGCTCAAGCGCACCGAAGTCGGTGCAAGCGTGCTCGGCGAGGGCTCGCGACTTGGCTGGGACGCGTTCCTCTGCACGCGCGACGCGGCCGAGGACCGCTCGGATGCTCGCTACGAACTGCACGTGATTCACTGATTCCGAACGACAACAAACACGCAATCGAACCTGAGATCGACGCCATGAGCACGCCTCTGAAGACCCTCATCACGAAACTGAACCCGCTGTGCCGGCACGCGACCGAGCGCGCGGCGAGCGCGTGCCTGGCGCGCGGCCACTACGAGGTCGATCTGGAGCACCTGTTCCTCGCGCTGCTCGACGAAGCGACCGGCGACCTGCCGCTCGCGCTGCGCGCGAGCCGCGTCGATCCGCATGCGCTGCACGCCGATCTCGAGCGCGAACTCACGCGCCTGAAGACGGGCAACACGCGCACGCCGGTGTTCTCGGTGCACCTGATTGCATTGTTCGAGCAGGCCTGGCTGATCGCGTCGCTCGATTCGCAACTCGGCCGCATCCGTTCCGGCCACCTGCTGCTCGCGCTGCTGACTGCGCCCGATCTCGCGCAGTTCGCGCAGCGGATGTCGTCGCAGTTCGCCGAAATGAACGTGACGGACCTGAAGCACAAGTTCGACGAGATCATGACCGGCTCGAGCGAAGCCGAGCCGCGTCAGCCGGACGAGGACGGCAGCGACATCCCAGCAGCCGAGGGCGCCGCGCACGTGGCCGGCCCGTCGAAGACGCCCGCGCTCGACACGTACACGACCAACCTCACGCAGCGTGCGCGCGACGGCAAGATCGACCCGGTGATCGGCCGCGAAGCCGAGATTCGCCAGGCGATCGACATCCTGATGCGCCGCCGCCAGAACAACCCGATCATGACCGGCGAGGCCGGCGTCGGCAAAACGGCCGTCGTCGAAGGCCTCGCGCTGCGGATCGCCGCCGATGACGTGCCCCCGCCGCTGCGCGGGGTTGCGCTGCACGTGCTCGACATGGGGCTGCTGCAGGCCGGGGCCAGTGTAAAGGGTGAGTTCGAGAACCGTCTGAAGAGCGTGATCGACGAGGTGAAGAAGAGTGCGCACCCGATCATCCTGTTCATCGACGAGGCGCACACGATCATCGGCGCGGGCGGCCAGGCCGGCCAGAACGACGCGGCGAACCTGCTGAAGCCGGCGCTCGCGCGCGGCGAGTTGCGCACGATCGCCGCGACGACGTGGAGCGAATACAAGAAGTACTTCGAGAAGGATGCGGCGCTTGCGCGGCGCTTCCAGGTCGTGAAGGTCGAGGAACCGAGCGAGCCGCTTGCGGCTGCGATGCTGCGCGGGATGTCCGGGTTGATGGAGAAGCACTTCAACGTGCGCATCCTCGACGATGCGATCACCGAGGCCGTGCGCCTGTCGCATCGCTACATCAGCGGCCGCCAGTTGCCGGACAAGGCGATCAGCGTGCTCGACACCGCGTGTGCGAAGGTTGCGCTCGCACACAGCGCGACGCCGGCGGCGATCGACGACACGAAGAAGCGCATCGAACGCATCGACGCGGAAATTGCGTCGCTGGAGCGCGAAGCGACCGGCGGCGCCTCGCACGACGAGCGGCTCGGCGTGCTGCGCGGCGTGCGCGACACAGCCCTCGAACAGCTCGCGAAGGACGAGGCGCGCTATGAAGCCGAGCGCGCGATCGTCGCCGAAATCAGCGAACTGCGCGAAGCGCTCGACAAGGCGCGCGGCCCGTCAGAAGACGGCGAGCCGGTGGACGTGCCGGCCACCCGCGAGAAGCTCGCTGAACGCGTCGCGGCGTTGCACGCGCTGCAGGGCGGCGAGCCGATGGTGCCGTTGCAGGTCGACGGCCATGTCGTCGCCGAGATCGTCGCGGCGTGGACAGGCATTCCGCTTGGCCGGATGGTGAAGGATGAGATCGGCACCGTGCTGAACCTGCAGCCGCTGCTGACCGCGCGCGTGATCGGGCAGGACCATGCGCTCGAAGCGATCGCGCAGCGCGTGCGCACCGCGACCGCGAACCTCGAGGATCCGAACAAGCCGCGCGGCGTGTTCATGTTCGTCGGGCCGTCGGGCGTCGGCAAGACCGAGACGGCGCTCGCGCTGGCCGACATCCTGTACGGCGGCGAGCGCAAGATGGTCACGATCAACATGAGCGAGTACCAGGAAGCGCACAGCGTGTCGGGCCTGAAGGGCTCGCCGCCTGGCTACGTCGGCTACGGCGAGGGCGGCGTGCTGACCGAGGCCGTGCGTCGCAATCCGTATTCCGTCGTGCTGCTCGACGAAGTCGAGAAAGCGCACCCGGACGTGCTCGAGATGTTTTTCCAGGTGTTCGACAAGGGCACGATGGACGACGCCGAAGGGCGCGAGATCGACTTCCGCAACACGCTGATCATCCTGACGTCGAACGTCGGTTCGGCTGCGGTGATGCAGGCGTGCCTGAACAAGCCGGCCGAGGAACTGCCCGATCCGGACGCGCTCGCCGAAGCGCTGCGCCCGCAGCTGTACAAGACGTTCAAGCCGGCGTTCCTCGGCCGGATGAAGGTCGTGCCGTACTATCCGATTTCCGACGACGTGCTGGCCGAGATCATCGAGCTGAAGCTCGACCGGATCCGCCGCCGCATCGAAGCGAACCACAAGGCCGCGTTCGAGTGGGACGAATCGCTCGTCGATGCGGTGCTCGCGCGCTGCACCGAGGTCGATTCGGGCGCCCGCAACGTCGACCATATCCTGAACGGCACGCTGCTGCCGGAGATCGCGGGCCACGTGCTCGGCCGGATCGCCGACGGCGAGGCCATCGCGCGCATCGCGGTGCGCGCGGACGAGGCCGGCGAATTCGCGTACACCGTCGAATGAGCGCGGCCGCGCAACACGCATTGATGAACTGACCGAACCATGCCGATCAATCTCCCCGAGCTGCTGACGCCGATCAGCGATGCGTCGCCCAGCGGCGACGACCTGCTGTTCTCGAACGAATTCGACGCGATCCAGGATGCGCGGCGCTACGACGATCCGACGCTCGACCAGGGCGAGTGGGTGACCGAGATCAAGGAGGCCGACTGGGGCTTCGTCGTCGACCATGCGGGCGAGTTGCTGCGCACGCGCACGAAGGACCTGCGGCTCGCCGTATGGCTGACCGAGGCGCTTGCGCTGGAAGACGGCATCACCGGCCTCACCGAAGGCTATGTGCTGCTGGAAGGGCTGTGCCGCGACTACTGGGACACCGTGCATCCGCTGCCGGAGGGCGACGACGTCGAATACCGGCTCGGCAACGTCGCGTGGCTGTCCGGCCGCACGGCCGAGCTGTTGCGCGGTATTCCGGTGACGGACGGCGCGTCGAACGCATTCACCACGCTCGACTGGGACGTCGCGCAGCACGTTGCGCAGGCCGTGAAGCGCGACCCCGAGCATGCGGACGACATCGCGCGCGGCAAGCCGTCGGTCGATCAGGTCGATGCGTCGCGGCGCATGACGCCGATCGCGTTCTACACCACGCTGCTCGCGAACCTGAAGGCGTTCGAATTCGCGCTCGATGCATTCGAGGACCGGCTCGTCGAACGCGCTGGCGATTCGGCGCCGAGCTTCCGGCAGACGCGCGACGCGTTCGAGACCGTCTACCGGCTCGCCGAGCGTTTTGCACGCGAGCAGGGCTATACGGGCAGCGCATCGCATGCGCCGTCGGCGCCACACGCGCAGCCCGAGCGCATCGAGCCGAGCTTCGGCGACCCCATTCATACCGAGGAGACCCATGTGCAGCCGCAGACCGCTCCCCGTCCTCCGGTGACGCAGATGATTGCCGGCATCCAGAACCGTGCGCAGGCTGTCGACCAACTGCGGGCGGTCGCGCGCTACTTCCGCCAGACCGAACCGCACAGCCCGGTCGCGTATCTCGCGGACAAGGCCGCCGAATGGGCCGACATGCCGCTGCACAAGTGGCTCGAGAGCGTCGTGAAGGATGACGGCTCGCTGTCGCATATTCGCGAACTGCTCGGGGTGAGGCCCGACGAGCAGTCGTGAGGACGGAATTCAGACATTGACCGGCGTTACGGGCTGGAGCGGTGCGCTGAAAAGCGTCGGCGCACGGTTGCTCGGCATCGAGCCGGGGCGGTCCGCAAGCAACTGCCGGCGTACTGGAGGGCGATTCGGACCGCGGCCTGAGTCCGGGTACGCAGTCCGTTTCGATTCGGCGTGCGTGGTTTGTCTATCGGCCGCCGTGCGGAAACGAGCACGATACGACGTGTGATCCGAAGCTGGCCTGCCGGTGCGGATCACGAAGTGTCGGCACGGTTCTGCGTGTGCCGAGCCTTTTGCCTGGCCGACTGTTTCTTCCGGTCCTCGATCCACGGCAACATCGAAATGCTTCCGGCGCTCAACATCAGGCCGCCGAGCAGCGCAAACGTGCCGAATCCCAGCTCGCTGGTCCACGCGCCGTGCACGACCGCATCATTGCGGCGTGCAATGCCCGGGAACAGCGGCGAAACGCGTAGCCCGTCGCTGGCCGCGGCCGCGCAGTAAGTGTGGGTCAGCGTGGCGATCTGCTCGCGGCTGATTGCCGGGTCCGGTCCGCGTGAATACACCGGCGACCCGGCCGGTTGCCAGGTCGTGTCGTATTCCATCGACCGGCCAGTGCCATAGCGGAATACCGCGTGGGCTTCCCATGTCACGTCGCGCTTGCCGTACCGCAGAGTGAGCTCGCACTGCTCGACCGCGACAGGGACACGGGGCCACGCCCGTGCACGCAGGAGGACGGCCGAGTTGACGATGGAGACGGCGCCCATCAGCAGGAAGAGGGCGCCGAAGAACAGGATGAAGGCCGATCGCAGGCAGCGCAGCGCGAGTGTCATGTGAGATTCCGGGACTCATCGGCGGGTATGCCCGAGCAATCCGGCTGCTGGCGGCACACGCGCAGTCCGCGTGCCGGCGCCGCCCCAGCCTGGTACTACCGGGCGCGCCGCGTCACTCGGCATTGAATCTCCGCCTACTGCCCCACCCGGAACTCGATCCGCCGATTCCTTGCCCGCCCATCCGCCGTATCGTTCGGCGCGATCGGCTGATCCGGCCCGACGCCCGTCGTCGTCATCTGCTGCGGCTGGATGTTCTTCGTGATCAGATAGCCCTTCACCGCATCCGCGCGCGCCTGACTCAGCGCGATGTTCGACGTCCGGTTCCCCGAGTTGTCGGTGTGGCCGATGATGTCGACCGTGCGGTTCGGCATCTTCGACAGCACGGCCGCCATCTGGTCGAGGATCTGCTTGCCCTGCGGCGTCAGCGTCGCGCTGCCGGTTTCGAACTCGATCGTGCGGTTCGCGAGCGTCTGGTCGAGCAGCCCCTGCTCCGACGCCGACACGCGCAGCCCGTTCTTGATCGTGTACGTCGGGTTCAGCGCGTTCGCCATGTCGCTCGCGAGCTGCTGGCGCTGCGCCTCGTTGTGCACCTCGCCCTTCATCTCGATCTGGGTGCCGTTGATCTTCAACTGCCCCTTGCTGATCTGCTTGAGCTGCGCGCCGAGCAGCTTCTGCACGTTCGCGCTCCAGTTCGGCGGCGTTGCGACGTCGCCAACCTCGATCTGGTCGACCACGTTCGCAGCGCCGTAGGTGTCGCGCAACTTCTGCAGCACGGCGGCCTTGGTCGCTTCGTCGGGCACCTTGCCGCCGACGACCACCTGGCCGGGCGTCGCGTTCGCGGGCGGCGGCACGATGGTGCCGGCCGTGCCGCGGATCACCGTGCCGGACGCCGTGGCCGGCGCGGCGCCGGCGTTCGTGTTCGCGGGCAGGGCGGCGGTTGTGACCGTGCCGTTGCCGACCGGTGTGACGGTCGCGCCGCCCGTGTTCTGTGCGTAGGCCGTGCCGCTGCCGACGAGGCCGGCGGCGACGAGGGCGGCAACGAAGGGCGAAAAGCGTGCGCGCCGGACGTGAATCGTGCGTTGCATCCCGTCAGCCTCCGATGAACGCTTCGCGAAACGCGTCGATGGCGACGCGCAGCGAGAGTTGCGGTTGGTCGAGGTAGCTGACGAGCTTGCTGATCTGGTGATCGTTTTGCGCATGGGCGTCGATCCACTCGGGATCGTCGATGTCGATGTTGTGGGCGGCGTAGGTCTGCGGATCGACGACGCTCAGCAGTGTCTTCGACGACGCGCCGTTGAAGCCGATGATCAGCCGTTCGCGCTCGGCGATCGTGCCGATGAAGATGGCGAGTTCGAAGTCGGCCTGCGCGACGAACGGTGCGATCAGCTCGAGCCAGAACGCGGCGACGAGGCTGCGATAGAACGGGTCGACGGGTAGCGGCAGCGTGAGGCCGCGTTCGATGTGCGACGAGCCGCTCTGCATCACGGGCCGCAGCAGCGAGCCGAGCGCGAGCATCGCGCCGCGCAGCCGCACGGGATGACCGCTCTCGAGCAGCATCTGTTGCAGGCCGTACAGCGACTGGTGTTCGACGAAGTCGTTGAAGGTGCCGTCATGCGACGTGCCGGGGCCGCCGACGTCGATCGGCACCTGCGTGTCGCCGAGCGCCTGCAGTGCGCCGGGCGGCTCGTCCTTCGCGAGCAGCGGCGGGATCTGCGCGGCGACGCGCGACCACAGCCGCGCGAACGCGAGCGGGCTGCGCGCGAGGAACGCGAGCGGGCGGTCGACCTCGAGCGCGGTCGCGCCGAGGAACGGGAAGCGGCGCATCGACACGTCGTGGCTCGCGACCATGTGGCCCGCGATCGCGAGCTTGCTGCGCGAGCCGAGGAACGCGAAATGCATCGGCTTCGCATCCTCGTAGACGATCTTCCAGCGCGGATCTTCCGCGAGCAGTTCGAGCGCTTGCGCGATCCAGCGGTCGAGCGTCTGCAGCAGTTGCGGATTGTGCGCGCTCTTCACGAAGTCGCCGCGCGACGGAATCTTGCCGAAGTAGGCGATTTGCGCCTGAACGGTTTGCGTCATTGCGCCCCCTGTGCATTGTTTGCGGTGGCGGCCGTGACGGCCGGTGCTGCGGCCGGCGTGCCCGTGCCGGCCTGCGTCGCGTTCTGTGCGGCGCCCGCGCTCGCATCGGCGACCGACGATGGCAGTTGCAGGCCGCGCAGGCTCTGCTGCTGCGGCTGGTCGCCTCCGCCGCTCGTCGGTTGCGACGTGCTGATGATGCGCATCGTCACCGACACGTTCACGCTGCCCTGGACCCACGTGAGGTCGAAGGTGCCGTCCGGACGCCGCTTGCGCTGCGCCGAGTTGATCAGCTTCTCGAGACCGTAGCGGCCCGGCTCGTTGACGAGCTGCACCGTGCGGCCGTCGAAGGTCGTCGCGGACAGCGTCGCGCCCGGCGAGCCCTGCGGGTTCGGCCACACGAAGTTGGTCCACTGCGGCGGCGTGTTGCGGTAGCGCAGTTGCTGGCCGTCGATCGCGATCGTGTATTCCGTCGTGCCGGTGCTCGGCTGCGGCAGGATCTGGAACACGGTCTGCGGCTCGGAGGTCGCGGCCGCGCCACCTGCGGCGCCGCCGGAGAGCGGGGCGACCCAGCGCGCGAAGCCGTTCGTGAAGTCCGGCGTGAGGCCGATGCCCATGTCGCCCCACGTGCGGGCGGCGAGCGTGTCGCCGCGGCGCACCGCGAGCGGGCCCAGCGTGGTGCCGACGAATTTCGCGATCGCACCGTCCGGACCGAACACCTGCGCGATTTCACCGGCGCCTGCCTCGACCTTCGCGCTCGGCGCGAACGGGTACTTCGTTGCGAGCGAGCTCTGGAACGGCTGGTAGACCTGCGCATTCCACACCTTGTTGACTTCGGCGCTGGCCGGCTGGATCACTACCGAGAACGCCTGCATCAGCGGCCGCACCAGCAGCGGGCGTAGCGACTTGCGTTGCGAATCGGTGAGGCCCGTCAGCATCTGCTCGTCGACGAATTTCAGGGAATCGGCGAGTTCCGACCCGTTGCCGTCGAGCGTTTGCTGCATCAACTGGCGCGCGCCGGGGCCGGGGTCGCCCTGGTTCTTGATCAGATTGAAGCGCGTGCGGACCTTCGACAGCGAATCCATGTAGCCCTTGAGCATCGACGTGCCGTCATGCGTCGCGACGATCCGCGCGAGCCCGATGAACTCCTGGCCGATCGGACCCATCGGCACCTCGGCCGGATTGCCGTTGATGTCGATGTTCGCGGCCGCGACCTGGCCGGCCTGCGAGCGCGAGAACAGCTGCTTGACCCAGTTCACGACACCCGTTTGCGCCTTCTTGATCGTCACGTTGGCGAGCGACGGGTTGTCCCACGACGTCTGGTCGTACGCGGTCTCGAGGATCTTTCGGATCGGCGAATCCTGCGGGTCGCCGAGGCGGTTCATCCCGTCGACGGCCTGACCGAAGCTGCTGAAGCCCTGTACCGCGATGCCCTGCATGAACTTCTGCCAGTGCTGTGCGTACTCGGTCTTGTACATGCCGACGAGCGTTTTCTGGATCTGCTCGGGACTGCCTTCCAGCGTCAGGTCGTCCTGCGTCGACGTGTTCAGCACCCAGTCCTTCGCCTGCAGTTCCTTGGTCGCCGCGTCGCGGATCGCCGGCTGCACATAGTCGAACCACGCTTCGCGCGTGAACGTGCCCGGAATCGCGTAGCTGCCGGCGATCAAACCCTGGTTGCCGTCACCGACGATGCGCGCGACGGTCATCGGGGCGAAGCGGGTCGATGCGCGTGCCTTGATTTCCTCGTAGACGCGCTGGCGGGCCGGCATCCCGCGCACGACGCGGCGCAGGTTCTCGCGGGTCTGGTCGACGAGCGCGAGGTTCGCGTCGATCATCGGCCAGTCGTCGTCGTTCACGCGCGACAGATAGAACGAGATCATGCGCTCGGCGCTCTTGATCATCTCGTCGCGCGGCATGTTGCCGCGATTCGTCTCGAGCCAGCCGCGCCAGAAGCGCGCGAGCTGGTCGGTCAGGTGCGCCTGTTCGACGTGACGCTTGTCGGACAGCATCAGGTACGTCTTCAGCGCGTTGTACGCATCCTGCACGTTGGTCGGCGATGCATCGCTGTACAGCCCGCCCTGCGGTGCCGCGGGCTGTTGCTGTGCGGTGTCCGTCGCGGACGCGCCAGGGGCGGCGCCGGCCAGCGGCGCAGCCCCTGGCGGGTTCGTCGAAACAGGCAGCGCGCCGCCCTGCACGGCACCCGATTCGGGCGGGCGCGTCATCGGCACGAGCTGTTCGGGGTGTGCGTTCACGTCCTTCATGAACGACGCGAGATTCTGCGAGACCGGCGCCAGCAGGATCTGGCGCACACCGTTGTAGTACTCGGTCAGCAGATGCTGTTCGAGACGGTCGCCCTGGTACAGGCCGAGCGACACCGACAGTGGCTTGTCGCGGCGGAACTGCTCGAGCTGTTCGATCCGGTCTTCGAGGATGTCCATCGCCTGCAGGCGCGACTGCAGGTCGTTGCGGCCCTGCTGCAGGCGCGTGACGTTGTCGAGGTCGGCCTGCACGTTCGTGACGAGCTGCTGGTTGCCGATCGTCGACCAGGTCCAGCCGCCGAGCGCGAGCGCGAGTGCGGCGACGAAGCCGAAGAAGGTCGCGTAGCGTAGCCGCGTCTTGGTCGGGCTCGCGAACTGGCGCACGGTCTGGCGGTCCGCGAAGATCACCTTCGAGAACAGGTCGCGCAGGAAGAAGCCGTTCTTCGAGAATGCGCTGTGCGGCTTCGGCAGCGCGTTCGCATCGAGGCCGAAGCGGCTCGCGATGCGCTGCGCGGCGGCGCTGTTGGTTTCGCCTTCCTGCAGTGCGCTCGTGAAATAGAAGCCGCGGAAGATCGGCTTGTACTGGAACGGGTTGTTTTCGAACAGCGTCGCGAGGAACGCACGCAGCGACGGCTTGATCGTCGAGAATTCGAGCGGGAAGCTCAGCTGGCCCGGCGACAACTGGTTGCCGCGCGACAGCGACAGCTGCGCGACGCTGATCTCCTTGAGCCCTTCGTACAGTTCCTCGAAGCGCTCGTCGAACAGCGTGACGACGTCGCGTTTCTCGTCCGGCTCGTAGGGCAGGGTAGCGCCCCACACGCGGTCGTACTCGTGCTTGTCGCTGCTGCTGAAGAATTCGGTGAAACCAGTGATCAGGTCGGCCTTCGTGAACATCACGTAGACCGGTGCGAACACTTCGAGCTTTTCCGTCAGTTCCTGGACGCGCTGGCGGAGGTTTTTCGCGAGGTTGATCGCAAATTCGGGGCGGTTGCCGGTGAGTTCCGCGATGCTGGCGGTGACGATGATGCCGTTGATCGGCGCCTTCGGACGGTAGCGTTTCAGCAGGCCGAGAAAGCCGAGCCATTCGCTACGGTCTTCCTCGTGTACCGAATAGCGACCGGCCGTGTCGAGCAGGATCCCTTCGGTCGTGAAGAACCAGTCGCAGTTACGCGTGCCGCCGATACCGTGGATCACGGCGCTGTTCTTGTCCGCGAACGGGAACTGCAGGCCCGAGTTCAGCACGGCGCTGCTCTTGCCTGCGGCCGGATTGCCGATCACGATGTACCACGGCAGTTCGTACAGCGCGGAGCCGCCCGATACCTGGCCGATCTTCGACGTCTTGATCGTCTTCACCGCGTCGGACAGGCGCGTGCGCAGCACGTCGAGGTCTGCCGTCTTCGCATCGGCTGCGATCGCGGCGGCGGCCGGTGCGGCGATCTTGCCGGTTTCCGCCTGCTCTTCCAGCACCTGGCCGAGCTGCTGGTTCGCGCGCTTCACACGCCAGCGGCGCCACAACGCGACGCCGAGCCACAGCACGAGGATCGCCGCGAAGGCTATCGCCGCCCACAGGAGAGGCAGCTGCAGCATGTCGGCGGCGATGAAGAGAATCGCCGCTAGCGCGACGATCCCGACGATCGAGAGCGTACGCGGATGAGTCAGCACGTTGAGGATGCGTTGCATAGGACGTTCAGGTTCCGGTGCGATTCGGTGAGGCGACGCAGGCGCGTCGAGCGGCAAGGGTGGCGCCGCGATGTGTCGCCATGCTGTCAGGCAGGATGAAGGGGGCTGGCATCAATGCGCTCGCGGCATCGGAGAAGGCGCGCGCATTAATGAAAGGACGCTGTGAGAATTAAAACGGAAGCGGCGGCCTGAAAAAATCGTGCAACGGAATGCCCGATCGATTGCGCCGCCCAAATAGTTTCCTGCCGGGTGATTAAAAAGCCCCATGCCGCCCTCATTATTTCTTGTACGGTAGCCCTGACTAGCTGCCGCGTCCCAGTTTAAAACCGGGTTTATGGTATTCCACGTGCCCGAGATCCATCATCTTCCAGCGGCCCCCCCAGGTCAGGCCGACCTGCTCGGCAACTTGTCCGTACAACTGGTAGCCGCGCATCGCCCAGGGATCTTTCTCGGAAATGACCAGCTTGCCGTCGCGCAGGAATGCGTTGTCGGCCGCCAGCCCGAATTGGTGATAACTCTGGAAGGCCGCCGCGTTGGTCACGTTGGTGCCCATCTGCGCGAGCCGGTTCTGGCGTTCCGGACTCCGATAACCTTCAAGCAGCGCCATTTCATAACCATATTGTTCGTGCATGATCTTGTAGACCAGCAGCAAACGCGTGCGGAAGTCGGGATCCAGCAGGTTCCAGTCGCGGCTCGCGTCCTTCAGCGCCGGCCGCACCTGTTCGACTTCCTTCGTGGCAAAGACTTCCGGCGGCAGCGGCGGAGGCGGGACGAGTTGCTCGCCCTGCAGCAGCGCGGCGATCTTCTCGTCGGGCACGCGCGCCGTGTCGTCGTACTGAAACAATTGCCGACCGCGTAACGCAATGGCCACCAATGGCGGCGTCGCAAGAATACCTGCCGATACCATAATCATCAAGCGCCGCCGAATCAGTAAATTTTGCACATCACTTAATGCGCCGCGGGTAATGCTTGCCGATTTAACAATTTGACTTCGTGTACGCGCGGCGCGATCGTTCGCACGGCGCGTTAGACGGCCATGAAACTGGGCGACGGATTCGAAAACAGTCGCGCGGATACCCGGTAAAAGCAACAGTGCCGCGACCGCGACGGCAAGGGCGAAATAGGCGACGAGTGCGACGGCAATCAACGAAATCCCCGGAAATTGGAATTGATTGTGTTTTGCAATGCTTGCTCTTAGAATCAGGCTGCTTTGAGAGGCCGGGCTATATTATCGCGGTGAATTAAACCAGGATTCAATGAGACGCTGAATGAGTGCGCCGGAAAATTCAAATTCGAAAACCCCGCCTAGCCTGCTGTCCGACAGCAAGCCGGCAGGCGAGGGGGGACCGCAGCAATCGCGCATTCTCGCGAATCTGGAAGGACGTGTCACGCCGCCGGCCGAATCGTCGCGCCGTTCGCTGAAGGGGCCCGTCGCGGCTGTGGTCGCGCTCGTGGTCGCCGTGGGCGGCTGGGGCGCATGGCGTTGGCAGCAGCAATCCGGTGAGACGGCCGTCGTGGCCGCTGCGCCCGCGCAGGCAACCGCGAAGGCCGAACCGGCCAGCGGCGCCGCGCAGGTCGCGCAGAATGCCGCGTCGGCGGCGTCCGCCGTTCAACCGGCGACGATCGTCAACGAGGATGCCGCATCCTCGACCGTTGCGTCCGCATCGTCCGTTTCCGCCACGGACAACAGCCGTCTGTCGCGTGCGCTCGCGGACGGGGCGGACGATACCCCGGGCGCCGCCACCGCAGGCGCAGCCGCCGCGGCGACGGCAGCCGCGGTTGCTACGACGAAAACCGCGAAAGCCGATGCAGCGAAGAACGACAAGGTCGCGGCACGCAGCAAGGCAGAGGCCAGGGCCGACGCGAAGGCGGAGGCCCGCAAGCATCACAAGGAACAGGTAGAGCTCGCACAGGCGAAGAAGCGTCGCGAAACGGCGGCCCGTACCGGCGGCGCGCGATCGTCCGGGAAGGACGATCCGGATGCCGATTTGCTGGCGGCGCTCGTCGCACGCACGAAGCCGGCCGACAAGAAGGCCGCCGCGCAGAAGGCGCAGGCCGGGCCGACGAAGACGGCGGCCGCGACGGGCGGCTCGCTCGCATCGCGCGTGAAGGACTGCTCGGAGCGTGGTTTCTTCGAGGATCAGCTGTGCCGTTGGCGCGTTTGCGAGGGCCACTGGGGCAAGGATCCGGCATGCCCGACCGCCGCGCAGTCCGAGACGCGGCAGTAAGCGGCGTCACGCCACCCGTTCATCGCACACGCGCCGCCATCGAGCGGCGCGTTGCTTTTGGGGCCGCAGGCCGCGTGCGCACCGTCGTGTGTGACGGTGTCACGCGAGTGTCACGCGCGTCGTGCATACGTTTCCTTTCTTTTCCCGGCGCGGCGCGGCGCGCGCCGCATGACCTTCGACACGATGGATCTGATCGTACAGACTTACGGCGCCGATACGTCCGGCATGGTGTGCGGATTCCGCTTCGTCCCGGGCGGGTCGGGCGCAATGCTCGATGCCGACGCGGCCGCCGCGTGGCTGCATGCGTGCCGCGAGCATGAGGCGGTGCCATCGGACGATTTCGTCTGGCTGCACTTCAATCTCGCGCACGGCGCGAGCGAGCGCTGGATGCGCACGCACCTCGGGCTGCCCGACAGCTTCTTCGAATTCCTGCACGAAGGATCGCGTTCGACGCGCATCGAGCAGGAGGACGGCGCGCTGCGCGCGATCGTCAATGACGTGATGTTCAATCTCGAACTGACGCCGTCGGAAATCGCGACGCTGTTCGTCCATGTCGAGCGGCGCATCATGGTCACCGCGCGGCTCAAGCCGCTGCGCTCGGTCGACACGCTGCGCGCATGCGTGCGCGACGGCGAGCAGTTCCGGTCGCCGGCAGAACTGCTCGTGCACCTGCTGCACGACCAGGCCGACCTTCTGATCCAGATCATGCGACGCACGAGCGTCGACGTCGATCGCATCGAGGATCGCTTCCTGTCGCAGCGGCTCACGTCGAATCGCGTCGAGCTGGGGGCGATGCGCCGCACGCTGACGCGCCTGCAACGCATGCTGGCGCCCGAGCCCGGATCGATCTTCCGGCTGCTCGCGAAGCCGCCCGCGTGGCTGCACGCTGAAGACGTGCAGGAGTTGCGCGAGTCGACCGAGGAGTTCTCGCTCGTGCTCGCCGATCTGTCGGGGCTCAACGAGCGGATCAAGCTGCTGCAGGAAGAGATCGGCTCGCGGCTCGACGAGCAGAACAACCGGACGCTCTTCACGCTGACGCTCGTGACCGTGATCGCGCTGCCGATCAACATCGTCGCGGGCTTCTTCGGGATGAACGTCGGCGGCGTGCCGTTCTCGGAGAACAAGCACGGGTTCTGGCTGATGGTGCTGCTGGTGGCGGGCTTTACCGGGCTCGCCGCATGGTGGGCGTTTCGCCGGCGCGACGATCGCTAGCGGCGGCGGCATCACGCAGGCCGCAGCACGCGGGCAATGCGTCAGCGCAGCAGCGTGATCGCGTGCTCGCCGATCACCATCCCGAGCAGGCCGACGAGCGCGACGAGCGGCGGGGCCGGCGAGCGCACGTGCAGCAGTGCGTACAGCACGCCCACGCCGAGGCCCACCGCAAGCGAAAGCAGGTAATTCATCATGGCGGTCTCCGTGCCGGGCGGCGTCACGGTTTGAGGATCACGCGCTCGCGTGCGCCGGCCAGCACGGTGCGATACGCATCGTGCGCGCGCTCGAGCGGGTACGTGTACGCATCCTCGATCGGGAACGCGCGCAGCGTGCCGTTGCCGAAGCCGGGCGCGAGCGTATCGAGGATGTTCGCGACCGCGGTGCCGCCGAGCTGCAGCGAATCCACGCCGACGTACGTGTGCTGGCCGCGATAGAACGAGAAGATGTCGAACGGCACGCTGCGGTCGATCGTCGAGATGAAGATCTGGCGCCCACCGATCGCCATCGATGCGTTCGCCGCCTCGAAATACGGGCTGCCCACCGTGTTGTAGACGATGTCCGCGCCGTGCCCGCCGGTCGCGGCGCGCACCGCGTCGGCCACCGCTGCGCGCGAAGCGTCGATTACGCGCACGTCGCCCGAAGCGTGGCCGCGATATTCTCCGGGGCCGCGCTCGACGCCGATCACCGTTGCGCCGCGCGCGGTCGCAAGCTGGATCGCGGCCTGGCCGACCTTGCCGTTTGCGCCGAACACGAGCACGACGTCGCCGGCCTCGGGCATGCCGGCGCGCCGCAGCCCTTCGTACGCGGTGACGAACGGCACGCCGATGCCGGCCGCTTCGTCGAGCGTCAGCACGGCCGGCTTGCGGCGTACTTGCGCAGCATCGAGCACCAGCCATTGCGCATGCGAGCCGTCGCGCCCGACGCCTAGGTCGCCGCCCGAGCCCCACACCGGCGCACCGATCCAGCCGTCGGGGCCGACGCTCACGATGCCGGCCCAGTCGCGGCCGGGCGTGCGCGGCGACACCGCATGCGGCATGCGCCCGAGCGCGGCCTTCACGTCGCTCGGATTGACGCCGGCCGCGCGAACCTCGATCAGCATCTGACCGTCGCCCGGCACGAGCGGGTCGATTTCCCTGACGCGTGCGTCGAGCGACTCGATGTCGGGAGCGGGGGCGTCGAAGCGGATGCTACGCATGATGATCTCCGTGAAGAGCGGCTGGCGCGCTGCCCGGCGGGTCGGCGCATGCAGCGGTGGAAGAGGATGACTGGAGTCTAGTCGGCCGGATTTGACATGGAAATGCGCAAAGGCGGATGATTGTTTTGCATTTATTGCATAGCGACCTCGAGAGCCGGTATGGACGACTTTCTTTCTCCGCATCTGGCCCTGTTCGTCGACGTGGTCGACCAGCAGAGCTTTTCGGCAGCCGCGCGCCGGCAGGGCGTCGCTGCATCGTCGGTCACGCGGCGCATCGACCGGCTCGAGGCGCAGCTCGGTATCCGCCTTCTGCATCGCACCACGCACGCGCTTCGGCCGACCGAGGCCGGTCTGCTGCTGTATGGGCGCGCGACGCGGATGCTCGCCGAACTGCGCGGGCTGCAGGAGGACCTGCACAGCCAGCACGACGAGCCGAGCGGGCTGCTGCGCGTCGACTGTCCGGCACCGTTCGGCCGAAGGCACCTGATGGCCGCGCTGGCTGCGTTCATGCAGCGTCATCCGGCGCTGCAGGTCGACCTGTTGCTGACGGACAGCATGGTCGATCCCCAGGGCACGCGGCTCGGCTCCGACGTCGATCTCGCGGTGCGCATCGGTCCATTGGAAGACACGCGCTTCGTTGCGACCGTGCTCGCACCGCAACGCCGCGTGCTGTGCGCCAGCCCCGACTACGTCGCGCGGCGCGGCGAACCCGAATCGCCCGACTCGCTCGCCGGGCACGATTGCCTCGCATGGCACGGGGCGCCGCCGCCGGGCGCATGGCGCTTCGACGGCCGCCGCCACGTGCCGTCGCAGCCGCGGTTTCGCAGCAACCATTCCGAGGCGCTGCTCGAAGCGGCGATCGACGGGCTCGGCATCGCGCACCTGCCGACCTGGCTCGCGGGGGACGCGCTGCGCGACGGTCGGCTGCGTGCATTGCTGCCGCGTTATGCGGCAGCGCCCGAGCCGGCGACGATCCACGTGCTGCGCCAGCAGGCGCGCGGCAGCGCACGCGCGTCGCGGCTGGTTGCGTTTCTCGCCACGTGGTTCGCGCAGCCGGCGTGGGATGCCGCGTGGACGTGACGACGTGATCGACGACGTGCAATGAGAAACGGGCCCCGCATGCGGGGCCCATCGAACGGCGGGAAGTGCCGGCCGGCACCGCATGCGCGGCGCGGCCGGTCGAACGACAAGGTTACTGAGCCACCGTCTTGCGCGGCTTGAACATGCCCTGGTAGCGCAGCGTCGGGCGCTCCTTCTCCACCGGCGCGATACCGCCGAAGCTCGGCGTCTGGCGCAGCTTCATCGCGGCCGGCGAAGCGACCGAGCCGATCGACGTCGAACGCGAAGCCGGCGCGAGGTTGTTCGCGACGAGCAGCGCGGCCTCGCTCTTCAGGTTCGCGAGCAGCACCGGATCGGTCGAGGTGTTGATCTGCGTGAGCAGGCCGCTCCATGCTGCGTCGCTGTAGTTCACGACGTAGTAGTCGAGGCCGCTTGGATCCGCGACCACGCCCGTGCAGCCTTCGATCCGCGTCTGCGTCTGCGTGCCCTTCAGCGCGAGCGTCGTGTGTTTCGCGAGACCCTGGCCGTATGCGAGCGTGAGCGGCACCGTCCATTGCAGGCCCGGATACGCGTTCTTGTTCGGGAACGGCTGCTGTTTCAGCGTGACGACCGTCTGGTTCTTCGTCAGGTCGCACTGCGTGTCGAGCGAGATCAGCGGCACGCCCGTCTGGCGCACGTAGCTGTCGCCGATCGGGCCGACCGGCTGGCCGCTCGCCTTCGACAGCGCATCCCACAGACGCTTCGGCGTGCCGTTGCCGAACGAGTAGTCGACCAGGTACTGCTGCAGGCCGTGGCGCAATGTCTGCTCGCCGAGATAGTTCTCGAGCATCTTCAGCACGTGGCCGCCCTTGTCGTACGTGAACGCACTCGCGCTCAGCACGAAGTCGTTTGACGCCCAGTCGTTGAAGTTCGGTGCGACCGGGAATGCGTTCGGGCCGATGTCGCGGTTGATCACGCGGTACTTGTTCTTCACCTGGTCGAGCCAGCTGAACTGGTCGGGGAAGAACTGGATCGTCGTCTTCGTTTCGAAGAACGTCGCGAACGACTCGTTGAGCCACACGTCGTCCCACCAGTCGGTCGTGACCAGATCGCCGAACCACTGGTGCGCGACTTCGTGCGTCAGCACTTCATTGCCGTACTGCGACATCGGCTGGCCCGGCTGCGGCAGGATGTCGTCGGCGAACTCGAGGATCGAGCCCCAGTTCTCCATCCCGCCGAAGTTCAGGTCCTTCTGTTCCTTGAACGCGTCGTTCGCGGCGACCGTGTCGAACTTCGTCAGCGGCAGCGGGATACCCGTGTAGCGGTAGTAGAAGTCGAGTGCCTGCTTGGTGCGGTCCATTGCCGGCTTCGCCCAGTTGCTCATGCCTGGCGGCGTGAACACGCGCAGGTGCAGGCCGCCCTTGCCGCCCGGCAGCGGGCTCGTGAAATTGTCCTCGTAGGTGTCGAACATGCCGCCGCCGAAGAACAGCAGGTACGACGGCATCGGCGGCGTCTTCTCGAACTGCACGAGCTTGTAGCCGCCGCCGACGTTGGTCGACGGCTTCTCGGCCGCATTCGACACGACGCGCCAGCTTTGCGGCACTTCGGCCGTCACTTCATAGGTCGGACGGAACGCGGGTTCGTCCCAGCCAGGGAACCACTGGCGCGCGAGGTTGGTTTCGCCCTGCGTGAGAATCGCGCCGCTCGTCTTGCCGTCGGTGCCCTTCAGGTCGACGCGGAAGACGCCTTCCGCGGCCGAGCAGCCCGGATACGGGTCGTCGCCGCAGCTGCCACCGGTCTTCGTGACCGGATCGTCATACGACTTGAAGTTGATGATGCCCGACCACTCCATGTGCAGCGAATAGTTGCCCGCCGCGATCGTGCCGCTGACCGGGCGCAACTGGTAGTAGTCGCCCTTGTCCTGCGGCGTCGCGATCAGCTGGATGTTGCCCGGCTGCAGCGTGACGCGGCCGTTCGCGAACTTGATCCGGTGGCCGGCGATCACGATGTTGTTGACCGGCTTCAACACCTTGATCTCGACGTCGGCGCGCCCGTCGAAGGCGTTCAGCGCGTCGTTCGGGCGGAACCATAGCCGGTAGTTGACCGGGACGACGGTGTCCGGAAGTTCGACAGGCGGCACGCTCTTGTCGACGTTGGCGGTGGCCGGCGGAGGTGCGCTCGGCGGCGTGGTGACGGTGGGCGTCGAGCCCGGCTGCGGTGCGCCGGCGGAGCTGAGCGCCGAAGCCGAGCCCATGCCGCCGTCGTCTCCGCCGCAACCGGCAAGTGCCAGTGCGGCGACGAGCGGCAGATAACGCATCTTGTGAATGTTGATCGACATGACTGAAACCTCGATTGTTGAAAGAATCGTTCAGTGCTGCGAAAACTCCGGCAAAAGCAATCCCCCGCCGTTAATCAACGGCGACGCGAAATGCCAGTGGCGGATTATTCGAAAAAGACGGTCGACCGACTACGTGAAGGTAATCATGGTTTACTGCCCCCTCTGTGTTTTCCGGATATCGGTTAACTTGCCGGTTAAAAATGGCCGGGCGCGTGTTGTACTGAATTGATTTCGCGCGCACGACACAGGGCTGCACGCCTGCTGCGGGCGCGCATTCCCTTTGAGCCGACGACCCACGGGGCTGGCCGCACCAGGCCGCGCGACGGAAGGACGGCGTGTCGCCGTTTCGTAAAATCGCCGTCATGCGGTTTCAAGGTTTGTCGGCCTGCTCGAAGGATGCGTAAATATACTTGATGGTATTGAGTAAAGGAAACGAAAAAATTAAAAGGTGTGTCTATTGGTTTTTTTGTGCGTGATTGAATGGCGAAAGGCATTAATCGGCTTTCTGTTTGGCTGTCGTTTTCGTAGTTTTAATCTATTAATGATCTCGCCGATAACCGAAAACTACGAATCATGGTGCGGCCCGGCGCGCTCGGTACAATGCATCGATGATTCGTCGATCGATTCTGTCGAGGAGGTCTGCCGTGCCACGAGCCCTGTTCCGTATCGCGCCGCTGCGCGCCGCGCTGCTGTTGTTCGCCGCCGTCCTCATGCTCGGCGGTTGTGCGGGGCTCACGCGCGAGCCCGTGAGCGTGACCGTCGTCGGACTCGACCCGCTCGTCGGGCAGGGCCTCGAGATGCGATTCAGCCTGAAGCTGCGCGTGCAGAACCCGAACGACGCGCCGATCGAATATGACGGCATGCGGTCGCGCTCGACCTGAACGGTACGCCGTTCGCGAGCGGGGTCAGCGACCGGACGGGCAGCGTGCCGCGCTTTGGCGAAACCGTGATCGACGTGCCCGTCTCGGTATCGGCCTTCGCCGCCGCGCGGCAGGCGTGGAATCTCCCCGGCGCGGCCGCGAACGGCGAGTTGCCATATGCGCTGCGCGGCCGGCTCGCCGGCGGCGTGCTCGGCACCGTGCACTTCAACGACGCTGGTACGTTGCGCATGCCCGCGATGCCGGCCTGGGGCGGGTAGGTGGCGCACCGGCCGAACCCGCTGAAAGGGGCGGGAACGCGCGCTTTGCCGCGCGGGCAAAGCGCGGTATGGTGTGGTCCGCGCGGCGCCATCCCGCCGCCTATCTGAAGCCAACCGTAGCAGAGCTCGCGTGACCGATTTCCCCGTTTTCCACTGGACCGACGCCGACGGCGCCGAACATGCCGTGCGCTGGCGCTCCGAGGCCGGCGTGCAGCCGCCCAAACGCGCAGTGTCCGCCGACGACCGCATGACCGCCGATGCGGCGTACCGCCTCGCATGCGAGGGCACCGCGCTCGTCTGGCAGGGCGACTTCCAGAATGCGCGCCAGCTCGTGCAGGCGATGGCGCGCCGCGTCGAACGCAAGCCGAAGAAGGCGAAGGCCGCGGCCGGCGTCGACGCCTTCAATCTGCACCGTCTCGCGCAATCGCAGCGAGCCCGCACGCTCGGGATGCTGCTGATCCCGCTCGACGCCGATTACACGATTGCGCTGCGCCGCGCGCCCGACGTGCGCGCGGCGTGCGAGGAAGCATACGGGCCGGGCGGTGCGCCGTCGGTCGTGTCGCTGCGCGAACTGCTCGGTCTCGTCGGCGCGCACGAATGGCGCAAGAAGGGCGTGCCGATTCCGGCGCTTGGCGGCGCGCCGATCCATCCGCATTACGGCGTGTTCTCGCCGGTGCGCGGCGAATACGTCGAACTGGTCGCGCGCACGCCGCTGCCGGCGACGTCGCTCGCGTTCGACATCGGTACGGGCACCGGCGTGCTCGCGGCCGTGCTGGCATCGCGCGGCGTCGCGCGCATCGTCGCGACCGACCAGGATCCGCGCGCGCTCGCGTGCGCGAGAGAGAACGTCGCGCGGCTCGGCCATGCCGATCGCGTCGAGGTGATTGAAGCCGACCTGTTTCCGGCCGGCCGCGCGCCGCTCGTCGTCTGTAACCCGCCGTGGGTGCCAGCCCGTCCGAGCGCACCGATCGAATACGCGGTCTACGATCCCGACAGCCGGATGCTGCGCGGTTTCCTCGCCGGGCTTGTCGACCATCTCGAACCGGGGGGCGAAGGCTGGCTGATCCTGTCCGATTTTGCCGAGCATCTCGGCCTGCGGCCGCGCGACACGCTGCTGCAATGGATCGACGAAGCGGGCCTCGCCGTGCTCGGCCGCGAAGACATTCGACCCGCGCACCCGAAGGCGGCCGACGCGGACGATCCGCTGCACGCGGCGCGCCGCGCCGAGGTCACGTCGCTCTGGCGGCTCGGCACGCGGGCCTGATCGCCCATTTTCGGTAAACTGTCGCCATTCCTCACGAATTCCCGCCGCCGGGCCGTGGTCGACCGACCGTGGCCGGCGCCGCATCACGATGTCGAACAAGACCTACGAAATCCGTCCGGAGCAGTCCGTCGAGCTGCTGAAGGAACTGCACATCCTGACCCGCGACGGCAAACTGAACCAGGACAGCCGCCGCAAGCTGAAGCAGGTCTATCACCTGTTCCAGTTCATCGAGCCGCTGCTCGCGAGCGTGCAGGCCGACAAGGGCAGCGTGACACTCGTCGATCACGGCGCCGGCAAGTCGTATCTCGGCTTCATCCTGTACGACCTGTTCTTCAAGCAGCAGCCGGGGCACGGCACGCCGGCGTTCGCGTCGCACGTGTACGGGATCGAGACGCGCGAAGAGCTCGTCACGCGTTCCACCGAACTCGCCGCACGGCTCGGGTTCGGCGGCATGTCGTTCCTGAACCTGTCCGTCGCCGATTCGATCACGTCGCCGAAACTGCCCGAAACGGTCGATGTCGTCACCGCGCTGCATGCGTGCGACACCGCGACCGACGACGCGATCCGCTTCGCGCTCGCGAAGCGCGCGCAGCACATCGTGCTGGTGCCGTGCTGCCAGGCGGAAGTCGCCGGCGTGCTGCGCAAGAACAAGGGCAAGTCGCTCGCGAACGCGCTGACGGAAGTGTGGCGGCATCCGCTGCACACGCGCGAATTCGGCAGCCAGATCACCAACGTGCTGCGCTGCCTGCAGCTCGAGGCACACGGCTATCAGGTCAGCGTGACCGAACTGGTCGGCTGGGAGCATTCGATGAAGAACGAGCTGATCATCGCGCAGTACAAGAACCTGCCGCGCCGCAAGCCTGGCGAGCGGCTGAACGAGATCCTCGGGATGTTCGGGCTGGCCGAACTGAACGAGCGCTTCTTCGCGCCGTCCTTGGACTGACTCGAGCCGACGCGCGGCACGTCCGCCGCGCACGAGCCGGCCTTCGCGCGACGCTTCAGACGTCGTCGCCCGGTCGGCGCATCCATTCCTGCCAGCCGTCGTGACCGAGGCGGCGCAGCGTTTCCTGGTTTTTTTCGTAGATCGCGGACGCATCCGGAAACGCGTCGACCGCGCGCGCGATGCTGTCCTCGCGCAGCAGATGCAGGATCGGGTACGGTGCGCGGTTCGTGTAGTTCTCGATGTCGTCGGGTTCGCTGCCTTCGAACCGGTACTCGGGGTGGAAGCTCGCGATCTGCAGCACGCCGTCGAGCCGCAGTTGCCGCACCAGCCGGTCGGCGAAGAACAGCGCATCGTTGTAGTCGACGAAATCCGCGAACGTGCGCGGATAGATCACGAGCGTCGTGTCGACCCGCTGCGGATCCGTCGCTTCGAGCGCGCGCAATTCGGCTTCGAGGTCGGCCAGGGCGTCCTCGAGTGTCGTCGCTTCGCTGATCGCATAACGCACCTGCTCCTTCACGTAGACGCTTTTCGCGAATGGACACAGATTGAGTCCGATCACCGCACGCGCGAGCCAGTGCCGCGTGGCGGCGAGGATGTCGTCGTGCGAGTCGGGGCGGGTGTCGGTCATGGCGAAGGTAGTGGGGCAGAGAAGCGCGGCGAGGGCCGCATTGTAGCGGGCACGCCGGGCTCGGGCGTGTGCCGCCCGTCACGCGCACGCGGCTTCGATCAACTGCGTGACCAGCGCGGGCGCGGTGCCGATCGGCGTTTCGCCGTGCCGGTAGGTCTGGCTGGCGGCGTAGATGCCTTCGATCACGAGCGCGAGCGCGTCGGCCAGCGCCTTCGGCTGCCGCGCGCCGGCGCCTTCGCAGAGCTCGACGAGCCGCCTCATCAATTGTTCCTTGTTCTGTGCGACGCGCTCGCGCGCCGGATGCGACGTATCCGGAAATTCGGTCGCGATGTTGACGAACGGGCAGCCGCGATAGTCCTTCTGCGTCGCGCGCTCGGCGAGATCGATGAAATACTGGATTAACTGCGCTTTCGGCTGGCCCGGATGCTTCGCGACGCTCGAATCGAGACGCTCGAAGAAGCACGCATCCATCCGCTCCAGATACGCGAGGATCAACTCGTCCTTCGACGAGAACTGCCGGTACAGGCTCATCTTGTTGACGCCCGCGAGCTCCACGACCGCTTCGACGCCGACCGCGCGCACGCCTTCCTTGTAAAACAGCTCCTCGGCGGCGCGCAGCAGGTGTTCGTGCGCGGTGGCGGCAGCAATCGGCCGGCGCGTGCGGCGTGCCGGCGGCTTGTTGGCGGCCTCGATGCCCGACATGATGACCCTCGACTGCATGATGAATTGCTTGACATGTTACCGACTGGTAACTACGATCGCAACACACTTGTGACCGATCGGTAACAATGCCGCCCGGATCGACAGACAAATGCCAGGTGTCGGCCCCGGGTCAGCCGATGCAGCGTGCGGCGGAGGTGGCCTGGTGGAGGGGTGAGGCCGGCACATGCGCGCCGGGCGCGCCAACTGGAGAATGAGAGCATGAACTGGGCAGTGACACGATGCAGAGGGCGCTTCCACTACGGATGGCTCGCGGCGGCGGTGGTTTTCCTGATCCTGCTGGCGGCGGCCGGCACGCGCGCGACGCCGAGCGTGCTGATGGTGCCGCTCGAGCGCGAGCTCGGCTGGAGCCGCGCGACGATCTCGCTGGCGATTTCGGTGAACATCGCGCTGTATGGCCTGACGGGCCCGTTCGCGGCCGCGGCGATGCAGCGTTTCGGGCTGCGTCCGACGATCCTGACCGCGCTGGTGACGATGAGCGCGGGCGTCGCGCTGTCGTCGCTGATGACGCAGAGCTGGCAGATGGTGCTGATCTGGGGCCTGATGGTCGGCTGCTCGACGGGTGTCGTCGCGCTGACGCTGTCCGCGACCTTCGTCACGCGCTGGTTCCATGCGCGGCGCGGCCTCGTGATGGGGATCCTGACCGCGAGTACGGCCACCGGCCAGCTCGTGTTCCTGCCGATGCTCGCGGCGATCGCGCAGCACCACGGCTGGCGGCCGGTCGTGCTGGTCGTCGCGGTGGCGGCCGCGATCGTGATTCCGCTGGTGGCGTTCCTGCTGCCGGAGCGGCCGGCCGACGTGCAGTTGCGCCCGTACGGCGAGTCGGCCGACGCGCCTCCCGCGCCCGATGCGACGAAGGAAAACCCGCTGGCGGTCGCGTTCCGCACGCTGCTGACGGCAAGCCGCTCGCGCGATTTCTGGCTGCTGTTCTTCAGCTTCTTCATCTGCGGCGCGAGCACCAACGGCTATGTCGGCACGCACCTGATCGCGATGTGCAGCGACTACGGGATGACCGAAGTGCAGGGCGCGTCGCTGCTGGCCGCGATGGGCGTGTTCGACCTGTTCGGGACGACGCTGTCGGGCTGGCTGTCCGACCGCTACGACAACCGCGTGCTGCTGTTCTGGTACTACGGGCTGCGCGGGTTGTCGCTGATCTACCTGCCGCATGCGTTCGGCATCGATTTTTTCGGGCTGCCGCTGTTCGCGATGTTCTACGGGCTCGACTGGATCGCGACCGTGCCGCCGACCGTGCGGCTCGCCACCGACGTGTTCGGCAAGGCCGCCGCGCCGGTCGTGTTCGGCTGGATCGTCGCCGGCCACCAGCTCGGCGCGGCGTTCGCGGCGCTCGGCGCGGGGCTGCTGCGCGCGAGCCTCGGCACCTACACGGTCGCGTCGATGATCTCGGGCGGGCTGTGCATCGTCGGTGCGCTGATCGTGCTGCGAATCAATCGCGGCTCGTCCCGCGCGGCGGCGCAGGCCGCCTGAACGCAGCCGCACGGCCGGCCGCGTGCGGGGCGTGGCCGGTCAATGCAGGATCGGTGATTTGCATTGCGGGGGATCGGTGGGCGCGTGGCGGCTCAAGCGGTTATGCTTGCGGTTCGCCGGGCGTTCGCGCCCCTTCATCGATGTCAGCGAGGAACCGCATGTCCGTCAAACCTGCACCCACCACTGTTTCGATCCACGACCTGATCGCGGGCCGCTGGAGTCCGCGCGCGTATTCGGACGAGCCGGTCGGCGCCGCCGATCTGCATGCGGTGCTCGAAGCCGCGCGCTGGGCGCCGTCCGCCTACAACGCGCAGCCGTGGCGCTTCATCGTG
Source organism: Burkholderia sp. WTPI3 (assembly GCF_021483755.1). Lineage (NCBI taxonomy): Bacteria > Pseudomonadati > Pseudomonadota > Betaproteobacteria > Burkholderiales > Burkholderiaceae > Burkholderia > Burkholderia sp. WTPI3. The sequence continues at coordinate 67,547 of NZ_JAGIXF010000019.1, forward strand.
TTCGATCGCACCCAGGACGAAGCTGCATTCAAGCGCGCCTTCGCGACGCTGGTGCCGTTCAACCAGGGCTGGAACGCACCGGCGCCGGTGTTGATCGCGGTGACCGCGCATACGCTCACGTCGAAGGGCGAGCCGGCGCCGACGGCACTGTACGACGCGGGCGCGGCTGCGATGTCGCTGGTGCTGCAGGCGTACGCGCTGGGCCTCGCCGCGCACCAGATGAGCGGCTTCGACCCGAAGGCGTTCCGCGATGCATTCGAGATTCCGGCCGATGTCGCGATTCCGGCGCTCATCTCGCTCGGCCATTACGGCAACGTCGACAAGCTCGATCCGGTGCTGCGCGACCGCGAAAAGGCGCCGCGCACGCGGCATGCGCTCGGCGAAGTCGTCTACGCGGGTGCATGGAAGAAGGGCTTCGACGCCGCAGCCTGATTCCGCAAGCGGGCGGACCCGCACCTCGCACCCGTCCGCGCCTGCCGCGGCCGCGCGTTACCCGTGCGCGATCGCGGTGTCCGCGAGCCGGTCGCGCGGCACCGGCGGTCGTCCCCGGTTGTGATCCGGCGGGCTTCATGATAAAAAGCCCGTCCTTTCCGTTTTCGCGCCGGCCATGCTGCGGCACCTTCCCATGACTTACTGCGCGATCGATTTCGGCACGTCCAATTCCGCCGTGGCGCTGCCCGATGGTGATGGCATGCGCCTCGCGCCCGTCGAGGGCGACCACCTGACCCTGCCCACCGCGATCTTCTTCAACAACGACGAGCAGACGGTCGAGTATGGCCGTGCGGCGCTGGCGTCCTATATCGACGGCTTCGACGGCCGCCTGATGCGTTCGATGAAGAGCATCCTCGGGTCGCCGCTCGCGGAGACCACGACCGATCTCGGCGACGGCAGCGCGATGGCGTACACGGAGATCATCGCGCGCTTCCTGACGCACCTGAAGCGCAAGGCCGAGACACGCACGGGCGCGCCGATCGGCCGTGCGGTGCTCGGCCGGCCGGTGTTCTTCGTCGACGACGATCCGCGCGCCGACAGCCTCGCGCAGAATCAGCTCGAAGCGGCCGCGCAGTCGGTCGGTTTCAAGGACGTGCATTTTCAGTACGAACCGATCGCGGCCGCGTTCGACTACGAGTCGCGCCAGCAGGCCGAGCGGCTCGTGCTGGTGGCCGACATCGGCGGCGGTACGTCGGACTTCTCGCTGGTCCGGGTCGGCCCGGAGCGGATGGCGCGCCTCGAGCGCAAGGACGACGTGCTCGCGCACCACGGCGTGCACGTCGCGGGCACCGATTACGACCGGCGCGTCGAGCTCGCGGCAATCCTGCCCGCGTTCGGCTATCGCTCGCTCGATCCCGAAGGGCGCGAACTGCCGAACCGGATCTACTTCGATCTGGCAACCTGGCACCTGATCAACACGGTCTACACGCCGAAGCGGCTGGGCGAGCTGAAGCTGATGAAGCACCTGTACCGTGAGGTCCGGCAGTACGACCGGCTCACGCGTGTGGTCGAGCAGCGGCTCGGGCATGCGTTGATGGCGCGCGCGGAAGAGGCGAAGATCGGCGTTGCGGCGGGCGGGGAGACGATGATCGACCTGAACGACGTGGAAGAGGATCTGCAGATTGCGTTCGATGCGGATCGACTCGTCGATGCGAGCGTCGACGACACCGCGCGCATCGTCGAGGCCGCGCGCGAGACGGTGCGGCTCGCGGGCGTCGCGCCGCGCGACGTCGGCGCGCTGTATTTTACCGGTGGCTCGACCGGCCTCGCGTTCCTGTCGGGCGCGCTGGCGGGCGCGTTCCCGGACGCGCAGCCGGTGTTCGGCGACCGTCTCGCGAGTGTCGCGACGGGGCTCGGCATTCACGCGCAACGGCTGTTCGGCTGAACGTGTGCAAAAATCCAACACGGCCGACGGCCGTTCGGATTATCGGCGGCGCCATGATTGGCGCGCCGGAAAACAAAAAGCCCCGCCGAAGCGGGGCTTTTTTACACGAAATATCGCGCCGAACTTAGACCGGACGGATGTTCGCAGCTTGCAGACCCTTCGGGCCCGTCTTCACTTCGAATTCAACCTTCTGGTTTTCTTGCAGCGTCTTGAAGCCTTCGACGCGGATTTCCGAGAAGTGCGCGAACAGATCGTCGCCGCCGCCTTCCGGGGTGATGAAGCCGAAGCCCTTTGCGTCATTGAACCACTTGACGGTACCGGTTGCCATGTTACTTGTTCCTAAAAAAATAAAACGGGGCCGAGGCCCATGGGTGCGGAAAATCAAGGAAGGGGGTAATAGGACCAACCGGAGTACCGTTGATGGGCGAACTACGAAAGAACCAATTCACTCGCCGCTTGAAATCCTGCAAAGTCATTTATACGGCTTATTGGATCGGCGGTCAACCGTATTTCCATACTGTCAGGGTTATTGCGGAGCTCAGGTTTACAAAGCTTGCACGCGATGCGGATTTTTTGTAGGGGCCGAACGATTTTGCCGCCAACTTGCAGGTGCAACCGTTAAACTACGCGCCGCGCGGACCCGGTTGCCCCGATCGGATGACGGGTCCCCCCAAGAATGCGTGCGCGGTGCTGTCCGAGCCGATCCCGGACTGCGGGCCGACCATGCTTTTTGAGACACAGGAGAGGATGTGAAGAGTTCTATTCAACGGAACATCGGCCCGTTTGCATTGATGCTGACGGGGCTGGGTTCGATTATCGGCTCGGGCTGGCTGTTCGGCGCCTGGAAGGCCGCCAAGATTGCCGGTCCGGCGGCGATCTGCGCATGGATCATCGGCGCGGTCGTGATTCTCGCGATTGCATTGACGTACGCCGAACTGGGCGCGATGTTCCCGGAGTCGGGCGGCATGGTGCGCTACGCGCGCTACTCGCACGGCTCGCTGGTGGGGTTCATCAGCGCGTGGGCAAACTGGATTGCGATCGTATCCGTGATCCCGATCGAGGCCGAGGCGTCGATCCAGTACATGAGCACGTGGCCGTATCCATGGGCGCATGCGCTGTTCGTGAACGGCGAGTTGACGGTACCAGGGCTGCTGCTGTCGGCCGTGCTCGTAGTCATCTACTTCATGCTCAACTACTGGGGCGTGAAGGCCTTCGCGCGAGCGAACACGACGATCACGATCTTCAAGTTCCTGATCCCCGGCCTCACGATCCTCGGCCTGATGCTGACGAGCTTCCATTCGGAGAACCTCGGCACCACATCGAATGCGACCTTCGCGCCGTACGGCTGGTCGGCCGTGCTGACTGCGGTCGCGACGAGCGGTATCGTGTTCGCGTTCAACGGCTTCCAGAGTCCGGTGAACCTGGCCGGTGAAGCGCGCAATCCGTCGCGCAGCGTGCCGTTCGCGGTGATCTCGTCGATCCTGATCGCGCTCGTGATCTACGTGCTGCTGCAGATGGCGTACATCGGCTCGGTGAATCCGCTCGACGTCGCGCAGGGCTGGTCGCACTTCAACTTCAAGTCGCCGTTCGCCGAGCTGGCGATCGCGCTGAACCTGAACTGGCTCGCGATCCTGCTCTACGTCGACGCGTTCGTCAGCCCGAGCGGCACCGGCACGACCTATATGGCGACGACCACCCGGATGATCTACGCGATGGAGCGCAACAACACGATGCCGAAGATGTTCGGCAACGTGCATCCGCTCTACGGCGTGCCGCGTCAGGCGATGTGGTTCAACCTGCTGGTGTCGTTCATCTTCCTGTTCTTCTTCCGCGGCTGGAGCTCGCTCGCGGCGGTGATTTCGGTCGCAACGGTCATCTCGTACCTGACCGGCCCGATCAGCCTGATGGCGCTGCGCCGTTCGGCAACCGACATCGAGCGTCCGCTGTCGATCCCGCTGATGACGCTGATCGCGCCGTTCGCATTCGTCTGCGCGTCGCTGATCCTGTACTGGGCCAAGTGGCCGCTGACGGGCGAAATCATCCTGCTGATGGTCGTTGCGCTGCCGGTGTACTTCTTCTTCCAGGCGCGCTCGGGCTGGACCGGCTGGGGTGCCGACCTGAAGGCCGCATGGTGGCTGGTCGCCTACCTGCCGACGATGGCCGTGCTGTCGGTGATCGGCAGCAAGGAATTCGGCGGCCTCGGCTATCTGCCGTACGGCTGGGACATGCTGGTCGTCGCGGCGATCGCGCTGGTGTTCTACTTCTGGGGCGTGAACACGGGCTACCGGACCCAGTATCTCGACGAGCGCGAGTCGCACGACGAGATCCTCGAAGGGGTCGGTGCCTGACGACACCCGACCTGCCGCTGGAATCGGCAGCGGCAGGAAGCGCCAAAAAAGCCCGCCTGAGCATTGCTCAGGCGGGCTTTTTGTTTGGGTGCGCTTGGGCGCGCCGACGGTGCGGCGGGACTCAGGCGGCCGCGCTGGCGAACACGTAGTTCGTCATCGCGAGCACGCGCTGGTACGTGCCGAGCGACTGGATTCCGAGCCGGTAATCGTCGTCGGCCGCGCCGAGCGCGGTGAACACCGGCAGCAGGTGCTCGTCGGTCGGGTGCATCAGCGCCGCATGCGGCGCCTGCCGGCGATAGTCGAGCAGCGCGTCGACATCGTGCACGGCAAGCCTCGCCTCGAACCAGTCGGTGAATTCGGCGACACGCGGATCCGCATCTTCCGGCGCCGCGCCGAAATCGGCCGCGCGCAGGTTGTGGGTGATCTGGCCGGAGCCGATCACCATCACGCCTTCGTCGCGCAGCGGTCGCAGCGCACGGCCGAGCGCGAAGTGATGGGCCGCGTCCGCACGCGGCTGGATCGACAACTGCGCGACGGGCACGTCGGCTTCCGGGAACATCAGCAGCATCGGCACCCATGCGCCGTGGTCGAGGCCGTGCTCGGTCGTCGCGGTCGCGATGCCCGCCGTGTTCAGCAGTGCGGCTGCCCGCTCGGCCACATCGGGTGCGCCAGGGGCCGGATAGCGGATCTCGTACAGCGCTTGCGGAAAGCCGTAGAAGTCGTGGATCGTTTCCGGGTGCGCAGTGACGCTCGCGACCGGCTGCTGCGTGCCCCAGTGCGCGGACAGCATCAGCACCGCGCGCGGGCGCGGCAGCTCGGCGCCGAGGTGCGTGAATGCGCCGGACGGCAGCGTCGGGTCGATCGGCAGCGTGGGGGCGCCGTGAGACAGGTAGAGCGAGGGCAAGCGGTTCATCAGGGAAGCCTGCGAGAACGAGTTGCCTGTGACTATAGGCGTGTATCGAGCATTGATAAACGCGTTCGGAGGAATTTGATTGAATCGTATGTGTTGATAATTGAGGAGATTCCGGGCGCACGGAAGCCCGAGTGGCCTCGTGGCTGAGGGTTCGAGCCGATAGACGGTTGAATCGACGAAGATGCGCGCGCGATGGCGCCCATAGGGTGCGTGCGGCGGCTTACTGCGCGGGGCGGATGCCGGCCCACGGCGTCGTCATCGGCGTGTTGGGTGCGAACAGGTCGAGCACGCGCGTGACGGTCTGGTCGACGAGTTCCTCGATCGTCTTCGGCATTGCGTAGAACGCCGGCAGCGGCGGAAACACGATGCCGCCCATTTCGGTCACGGCCGTCATGTTGCGCAGATGGGCGAGGTTGAACGGCGTTTCGCGCACCATCAGGACGAGACGGCGACGTTCCTTCAGGGTGACGTCGGCCGCGCGCGTGATCAGGTTGTCCGACAGCCCGTGCGCGACGCTCGCGAGCGTCTTCATCGAGCAGGGCGCGATCACCATTCCGTCGGTTGCGAACGAACCGGACGCAATTGTCGCGCCGACATCGCGCACGGAATGCACGACATCCGCACGGCTTTCGACGTCGGCCTTCGACAACTTCAGTTCATGCTGGATGTTGAGCCAGCCGGCGTTCGAAACCAGCAGATGCGTTTCGACGCCGCCGGCGGCGCGCAGCAGTTCGAGCAGCCGGACGCCGTAGACCGCGCCGGTGGCGCCGGTGATCGCGACGATCAGCCGACGTGGCGGCGCGCTGGGAGATGCCATCGGAAAGATGGGTATTACGCGGCGGCGAACAGTTGCTGCAGTTCGCCCGACTGGTACATCTCCATCATGATGTCCGAGCCGCCGACGAATTCCCCCTTCACGTACAGCTGCGGGATGGTCGGCCAGTTCGAGAATTCCTTGATGCCTTGGCGGATTTCGTCGTCCTCGAGCACGTTGACCGTCTTGAACTGGTCGACGCCGCAGGCTTTCAGCACCTGCACGGCGCGGCCCGAAAAGCCGCACATCGGGAATTGCGCGTTGCCCTTCATGAAGAGCACGACCTGGTTTTCGTCGACGATTTGCTTGATACGTTGTTGGGTGTCCATGACTGACCTTGCGTTTGCGGGGCGTTAGAACGAAATGATAGCGGATTTCAACCGCACGGGCCGACCATCAGCCGGGCAGGCGGCCACCTGTCGTGCGTTCGATCGCGGCCAGGTCGGCGAGCGATTCGACCGCGACGAAGCCGCGCGACACGAGCAGCGCGCGTACGGCTTCGGCCTGGTCGTAGCCGTGCTCGATCCAGAGCGTGCCGCCCGGTTTCAAGTAGGCGCCGGCGCCCGCGACGATCGTGCGGATCGCGCTGAGGCCGTCGGCGTCATCGGTGAGTGCGCCGCGCGGCTCGAAACGCAGGTCGCCCTGCGCGAGATGCGGGTCGTGCTGTGCAATGTAAGGCGGGTTGCTGACGATCGTGTCGAACGCGAGCACCGGGTCGAGCGCTGCGTACCAGTCGCTTTGCAGCCAGTGCAGCGGGCCGCCGGGGCGGTGCGCGTCGAGCAGCTTGTCCGCATTGCGCTGCGCGACGTCGAGCGCGGCCGGCGAACGATCGAGCGCCCACACGCGCGCGTCGGGGCGTTCGGCCGCGATCGACACGGCGATCGCGCCGCTGCCGGTGCCGAGATCGAGCACGGCCGGATGCGGCCGTCCGTCGATCGCATCGAGCGCGGCTTCGACGAGCAGTTCGGTTTCGGGGCGCGGGATCAGCACGTCGGGCGTCACGTCGAACGGCCGGCCGAAGAATTCGCGCATGCCGACGAGCTGCGCGACCGGCTCACCGGCTATGCGACGTGCTTCGAGCGTGCGATAGCGTTCGATCGCGGCGGGCTCGAGCGGGGCGTCGCCGCGCGTGATCAGCTGCGTGCGCGTCCAGCCGAGCGCGTACGCGAGCAGCACGCGCGCATCGACCGCGTCGAGCGGCGAAGCCCGCAGCAGTTGGTCGGCGGTAACGTCGGACATCGCGGCCTCAGTCGGCGTCGCCGAGCGACGCAAGCAGTTCGGCCTGGTGTTCGGTGACGAGCGCGCCGATCAGTTCGTCGAGATCGCCGTCCATGAGTGCCTCGAGGCGATACAGCGTCAGATTGATCCGGTGATCGGTCATCCGGCCCTGCGGGAAGTTGTACGTGCGGATCCGTTCCGAGCGGTCGCCCGAGCCGATCAGGCTCTTGCGTGTCGCGGCTTCCTTCGCGTGCTGCTCGTGATACTGCTTGTCCTTGATCCGCGCGGCGAGCACCTTCAGCGCGCGATCCTTGTTCTTGTGCTGCGAGCGGTCGTCCTGGCACTCGACGACGATACCGGTCGGGATGTGCGTGACGCGCACCGCCGAGTCGGTCTTGTTGATGTGCTGGCCGCCTGCGCCCGACGCGCGGAACGTATCGATGCGCAAGTCCGCCGGATTGATTTCGATCTCGCCGATCTCGTCGGCTTCCGGCATCACCGCGACCGTACACGCGGACGTGTGGATGCGCCCCTGCGTCTCGGTCGCCGGCACGCGCTGCACGCGATGGCCGCCCGATTCGAACTTCAGGCGCGAATACGCGCCCTGGCCGGCGATCCGCACGATCACTTCCTTGTAGCCGCCGAGGTCCGACGCGCTTTCCGACATCATCTCGACCTGCCAGCGCTGGCGCTCCGCGAAGCGCAGGTACATGCGCAACAGGTCGCCCGCGAACAGCGCCGATTCGTCGCCGCCGGTGCCCGCGCGGATTTCAAGGAAGATGTTGCGGTCGTCGTTCGGGTCCTTCGGCAGCAGCATTTTCTGCAACTCGCCTTCGAGGCGGACCATGCGCTCGCGCGCGCTGCGAATCTCGTCTTCGGCGAAATCGCGCATCGACGCATCGGTGAGCAGCTCCTGCGCGGCTGTCTCGTCGCTGCGCGACTGGCGCCACAGCGCGTACTGCTCGACGACCGGGCCGAGTTCCGCGTGTTCGCGCGTCAGCTTGCGGTATTGGTCGAGGTCGGCCGTTACGTTTTCGCGGCTCAGCAGGTCGTTCAGTTCGGCCAGCCGGGTGGACAGCTGGTCGAGCTTGCGTTGCATGCTCGTCTTCATGGTGTGGAGCGACGCTCCCGGGCAAGGATATTCGGAAAGGATAGGCCGGCTCGCGGCCGGCGGCAGGGCAACCGGCCGGCGCTAGTGGCCGGACTGGTCGTTCGAGCGCGGCGCGTGCTGGTAGAAGCCGCGCATCAGGTCGATCAGCGAATCGCGATCGGCGCCGTTCACGCGATTGAGCGCGCTCGTCGGGCCGTGGATCAGCTTGTTGGTCAGCGCCTGCGACAGCGCTTCGAGGACGGCGGCCGGATCGTCGCCGCGCGCGAGCAGCTTCTGCGCTTTCTCGACTTCCGCGCGGCGCAGCGCGTCGGCCTGCGTATGCATGTGACGGATCACCGGCACGACGCTGCGCGTATCGAGCCATTGCATGAAATTCTGGACGCGCGTCTCGATGATCGTCTCGGCTTGCGCGACCGCGGCCTGGCGTGATGCGTTGCCTTCACGCACGATCGCGCCGAGATCGTCGACGGTATAGAGGAATACGTCCTTCAACTCGCCGACTTCCGGCTCGATGTCGCGCGGCACCGCAAGGTCGACCATGAAGATCGGCCGGTGGCGGCGCGCCTTCACCGCGCGCTCGACCGCGCCCAGGCCGATGATCGGCAGCGTCGACGCGGTACACGACACGATGATGTCGAATTCGTGCATGCGGGTCGGCAGATCCGACAGCGGCATCGCGCGGCCGTTGAAGCGTTCGGCAAGCCGCTGCCCGCGTTCGGCGGTGCGGTTCGCGATCACGAGTTCACGCGGGCCTTGCGCGGCGAAATGCGTGGCGCACAGTTCGATCATCTCCCCGGCGCCGATGAACAGCACGCGCTGATCCGACACCTTTTCGAAAATACGCTGCGCAAGACGGACCGCTGCGGCGGCCATCGACACCGACTGCGCGCCGATCTCGGTCGTACCGCGCACTTCCTTCGCGACGGCGAACGTGCGCTGGAACAACTGGTTCAGATAGGTGCCGAGCGCGCCGGCTTCCGTCGCGGTGCGCACCGCGTCCTTCATCTGGCCCAGAATCTGCGTTTCGCCGAGCACCATCGAATCGAGGCCCGATGCGACGCGGAACGCGTGCCGGACCGCTTCCGACTGCGGCAACGCATACACGTGCGGCGCGAGCTCGTCGACGGGAATCTGGTGATACTCGGATAGCCAGCGAATCGCGCCTTCGCGCGCGGCCCGGTCGTCGGTCGCGCAATAGAGCTCGGTGCGGTTGCAGGTCGACAGGATCGCCGCTTCAGGCGCGTTGGGCGCCTGGGGGCCGAGGAACACGTTCTTGAACGTGACGAGAGCCGGCTTGATTTGCTCGAGCGGAAACGCCACGCGTTCGCGCAGGGCGACAGGCGCAGTGTGGTGATTGATTCCGATCGTGAGGAGTTGCATATCGAGGGCTATCGTTTAGCCCCATATTATAGCGTTTCGGCGATTTCCTCACCCGCGGCATACTGAGCATCAGCGTGGCGTGGCCTCGAATTTGGGGGCTCGATCGGCACGCGATCGAGCTGATAGCCATAGCCGTAGAGCGGCAGGAGCCGGTAGCCGTGTTCGGGAAGCAGTTGCAGTTTGCTGCGCAGCCGGGACGCATGCGTGTCGAGCGTACGCGACTTCATGTCGCGGCGGCGCCCCCAGACCGTCTCGAGGATATGGGCGCGCGACACGGGCCGCGACAGGTTCGCGAACAACAATTGCGCGAAGCGGAATTCCTTCGGCGTGAGCGCGACGGCTGCGTCGCCGAAGCGCACGATGCCGTGGGTCGCATCGAACGCGTATTCTCCATACATTTCGCGCGAACGGTTCGGCGGCCGCCGCACCCCGGCGCGGCGGCTCAGCGCATTGACCCGCGCGAGCAGCTCGGGCCCGCTCACCGGGCGCACCAGGCAATCGTCGGCACCCGCGTGCAGGCAGGACACGATTTCGCTTTCGCGCGGCAGTTGCATCACGGCGATGGCCGGCAGCCCGGGCAGGACCATCTGCGCCCGTGGAATGACTTCCTCGGCCGGTTGATCGCCGGCCCAGCTGCCGGTGATCAGCATGTCGCAGGTATCGTTGGCGAGCCACGCGAAAAACGCCGCGCTGGACGAAAACGCATGACACACGTGACCGCCGGCGAAGAGCAGGCGGTTCAGGAGCGCAGCATGACGTACCTCGGGATCGATCAGGGCGATTCGCATGTGGATTTCTTCAGTACGGCTGCCGGTGCGCGCTTGCCATAATGTCGGCTCGGCCCCTACACTCGAATGTTCGCGGCGCCCGGCTGGTCCAGGGTTCGATGGATGAATCGATGCTAGCCGCTGGCAACGTTCACGCCTATGGGACGAATCTGAATTTATAGAAGGCGTCGAATGAACTGGTTTGGAATCCTTGTCCTGGGAGCGGCCGTCGGGCTGTTCGGCCGATGGCTGCATCCGATGCGGCGCACGGGGCGGCCGGCATGGTGGATCGCGGTGCTGGTCGGCATCGCGGGCGCGGTCATCGCGCGCATCGCCGGCAATCTCTCGGGACTGTTTTACGATGGCGAGACGCTCGAATGGCCGGTCTGCACCGGCGTCGCGTTCCTTGCCGTAGCCGTGACGGTCGCACTGTCGGCCCGTCGCTGAATGCCCTCAGGTGAAATCATGAATGCCCGTCTCCCCGAAGTCTCGTCGGTGCCGGCTCGCATCGCGCTGCTGCGCGGCGCGATGGTCCGCGAGGACCTGGCCGCCTATCTCGTGCCGTCCGCCGATCCTCACCTGTCCGAGTACCTGCCCGAACGCTGGCAGGCACGCCGCTGGCTGTCCGGTTTCACGGGCTCGGTCGGCACGCTGGTCGTGACTGCGGATTTCGCGGGCCTGTGGGTCGACAGCCGTTACTGGGTGCAGGCCGAGGCGCAGCTCGCGGGCACCGGCGTCCAGCTGATGAAGATGATGGGCGGCCAGCAGAGCGCGCCGCACGTCGACTGGCTCGCGCAGAATGTGCCGGCCGGTGCGACGGTCGGCGTCGACGGCGCCGTGCTCGGCGTCGCCGCGGCCCGCGCGCTGACGGCCGCGTTGAGTGCGCGCGGCATCGCGTTGCGTACCGATTGCGATCTGCTCGACGCGATCTGGCCCGAGCGGCCGGGGCTGCCCGGCGACGCCGTGTTCGAGCACGTGGCACCGCAGGCCGATGCGACGCGCGCAACCAAGCTCGCCGAAGTGCGCCGCGCGATGCACGCGCAGGGGGCGCAATGGCATTTCGTGTCGACGCTCGACGATCTCGCATGGCTGTTCAACCTGCGCGGCGCCGACGTCAACTTCAACCCCGTGTTCGTCGCGCACGCGATGATCGGTCCCGATTGCGCGACGCTGTTCGTCGCCGACGGCAAGGTGTCGCCGGCGCTCGCCGCGTCGCTCGCGCAGGACGGCGTCGAGGTCCGTGCATACGACGCGGCTCGCGCGTCGCTCGCGGCGCTGCCCGACGGTGCAACGCTGCTGATCGATCCGCGCCGCGTGACGTTCGGCACGCTCGAGGCAGTGCCGGCCGGTGTGAAGCTGGTCGAGGCCGTGAATCCGTCGACGTTCGCGAAGTCGCGCAAGACATCCGCCGAGATCGAGCACGTGCGCGTGACGATGGAGCACGACGGTGCTGCGCTCGCCGAATTCTTCGCGTGGTTCGAGCAGGCCGTGAACCGCGAGACGATCACCGAGCTGACGATCGACGAGCAACTCACGGCCGCGCGCGCCCGCCGCCCCGGCTATGTATCGCCGAGCTTTGCGACGATCGCCGGCTTCAACGCGAACGGCGCGATGCCGCACTACCGCGCAACGGCCGAGTCGCATGCAACGATCGCCGGCGACGGCCTGCTGCTCGTCGATTCGGGCGGCCAGTACACGACCGGCACGACTGACATCACGCGCGTGGTGCCGGTCGGCACGGTCAGCGACCTGCAGCGCCGCGATTTCACGATCGTGCTGAAGTCGATGATGGCGCTGTCGCGTGCACGGTTTCCGCGCGGCATCCGCTCGCCGATGCTCGACGCGATCGCGCGTGCGCCGATGTGGGCGGCCGGGCTCGACTACGGCCACGGCACCGGGCACGGCGTCGGCTATTTCCTGAACGTGCACGAAGGTCCGCAGGTCATCTCGCACTATGCGCCGGCCGAACCGTACACGGCCATGGAAGAGGGGATGATCACGTCGATCGAGCCGGGCGTGTACCGGCCCGGCAAGTGGGGCATCCGGATCGAGAACCTGGTCGTGAACCGCGCGGGCGGGCAGACCGAGTTCGGCGACTTCCTCGCGTTCGAGACGCTGACGCTGTGCCCGATCGACACGCGCTGCGTGCTGGTCGAGATGCTGCATGAGGAAGAGCGCGCGTGGCTGAACGCGTACCACGCGACGGTGCGCGAGCGCGTCGGCCGGCACGTGAGCGGCGACGCGAAGGCGTGGCTCGACGCACGCACGCAACCGATCTGACGCAACGCGCAATGCGCAACGCCGGCCGGACGACGGCCGGCACTGCTCGGCTACCGGGCGACCGTCGTGTCCGAGATCTGTATACGACGAACGAGCATGCGCATCTGTCGGCCGCGCAGATCGTCGCGCATAGTCACTTCATCTGGGAAAACAACTCGCTGTCGGGCAACGCAGTGACGCCGCGCCCGCTCGCCGACGTGCTTGCCACGGAGTTCGCATGACAATCAAGGCGGTAGTGTTCGATTTCGGTGGCGTGCTGATCGACTGGAGCCCCGAGTACCTGTACCGGCAACTGATTCCGGACGAGGTCGAGCGTCGCTGGTTTCTGACGCACGTTTGCGCGATGGAGTGGGTCGTCCGTCAGGACGGCGGCCAGACGATCGACGAAGGGACGAGCGAACTCGTCGCGAAGTTTCCCGGGCACGAGGCACTGATTCGCGCGTTCTACGCGCGCTGGCACGAGATGATCGGCGGGGTGCTCGACGACGGTGCGGCACTCGTCGAGCGGCTCGACGGGCAGGGGATGCCGCTCTTCGGGTTGACGAACTGGTCCGCGCAGACCTTCCCGTATGCATGGGACAACTTCCCGATCCTGCGGCGCTTCAAGGACATCGTCGTGTCGGGGCGCGTGAAGCTCGTGAAACCCGATCCGGCGATCTATCGCGCGATGCATGCGCGGATCGATCCGTACCTGCCGGGCATCGCGCCGCACGAACTCGTGTTCATCGACGACAACGCGAAGAACGCCGCGGCTGCGACAGCGCTCGGCTGGCACGGCATTCATCACACGAGCGCGGCGACGACCGCGGCGCGGTTGCGCGAACTGGGCGCGCTCGCATAGGGGCGGCCGCTTTCGGCATCCGGCCCGCGTTGTCGCGCGGCCGGATGTCGGGCCCACGCCGCTTAACGGCTGATCGGCTTGTAGCGCAGGCGCTTCGGCTTCGCGGCTTCCTCGCCGAGGCGCGCACGCTTGTCGGCTTCATATTCCTGGTAGTTGCCGTCGAAGAACGTGACCTGCGAATCGCCTTCGAACGCGAGGATATGCGTCGCGATCCGGTCGAGGAACCAGCGATCGTGCGAGATCACCATTACCGAGCCCGCGAATTCGAGCAGCGCATCTTCCAGCGCGCGCAGCGTTTCGACGTCGAGGTCGTTCGACGGTTCGTCGAGCAGCAGCACGTTGCCGCCGGAGATCAGCGTCTTCGCGAGGTGCAGACGGCCGCGTTCGCCGCCGGATAGGTTGCCGACGATCTTCTGCTGGTCGCCGCCCTTGAAGTTGAAGCGGCCGATGTACGCACGCGACGGCGTTTCGTACTTGCCGACCGTCAGCACGTCGGCGCCGCCCGAGATTTCCTCGAACACCGTCTTCGAGCCGTCGAGTGCGTCGCGGCTCTGGTCGACATACGCGAGCTTCACGGTCGGGCCCATCACGACCTCACCCGAATCCGGTTGTTCCTTGCCGGTCAGCATCCGGAACAGCGTCGACTTGCCGGCGCCGTTCGGGCCGATGATGCCGACGATCGCGCCGGCTGGAATCTTCAGGTTCAGGTTGTCGATCAGCAGGCGGTCGCCGAACGCCTTGCTGACGTTCTTGAACTCGATCACCTCATTGCCGAGGCGGTCGCCGACCGGAATGAAGATTTCCTGCGTTTCGTTGCGCTTCTGGTATTCCTGGCTGCTCAGCTCCTCGAAGCGGGCGATGCGCGCCTTCGACTTCGCCTGGCGGCCCTTCGGGTTCTGGCGCACCCACTCCAGTTCCTTCTTGATCGCCTTCTGGCGTGCCGATTCCGACGCTTCTTCCTGCTTCAGGCGCTCTTCCTTCTGGTCGAGCCAGCTGCTGTAGTTGCCCTTCCACGGAATGCCGTGGCCGCGGTCGAGTTCGAGAATCCACTCGGCTGCGTTGTCGAGGAAGTAGCGATCGTGGGTGACGGCGACGACGGTGCCCGGGAAGCGCACCAGGAACTGCTCGAGCCAGTCGACGGATTCGGCGTCGAGGTGGTTGGTCGGTTCGTCGAGCAGCAGCATGTCAGGCTTCTCGAGCAGCAGCTTGCACAGCGCGACGCGGCGCTTTTCGCCTCCCGACAGATGCTCGATCTTCGCGTCCCACGCCGGCAGGCGCAGTGCGTCGGCCGCCACTTCGAGCTGCTGCTCGGGGCTGCCGCCGTCGCTCGATGCGAGGATCGCTTCGTATTTCGCCTGCTCGGCCGCGAGCGCGTCGAAATCGGCGTCCGGTTCCGCATATGCGGCGTAGATCTCTTCGAGCTTCTTGTTGGCCTGGAACAGGTCGCCGAGGCCTTCCTCGACGGCTTCGCGCACCGTCTTCGTCGGGTCGAGCTGCGGCTCCTGCGGCAGGTAGCCGATGTTCAGGTTCGGCATCGGCGTCGCTTCGCCTTCGATGTCCTTGTCGACGCCCGCCATGATGCGGATCAGCGTCGACTTGCCCGAGCCGTTCAGGCCGAGCACGCCGATCTTCGCGCCGGGAAAGAACGATAGCGAGATGTCCTTCAGGATCTGGCGCTTGGGCGGCACGATCTTGCCGACCCGGTTCATCGTGAAAACGTATTGGGCCATTTGGATGTGAAAGTCAGAAATGGTTGAGACTGCCGCGCAGCGCGCGCGGGCGTGGCGGCATCGGGTGATTCGGTACGGAGCGTGCCGCGCAGGGCGCGGCGGTGTCGCCGCGTGCGGCGACGCGAGCGCGTATTGTACTTCGCCGCCGGCTGTCGCTGACACCGCACTGGCCATTCGGCCGACCCGCGTTCACAGCCACGCGGCGACGCCGCCGTGCCCCGAGCAGGTGCCGCGCCGATGGCGGCTGAAGCTGTACGCGCCGTCGCGGCAGCGCGCGCTCGCGCCGTCGGGCGCGCGTCCCGATTTCGAATGGGCCGGCGCATGCACGGTGTCGCCGTCGCGATTGCGGTACGTGTCGTGACGGTCGAGGTCGGCTTCGTTGCCGTAGCCGGGTGATGCGCGGTACGCGTGTGCCGGAGTCGGCAGTGCGGCGCATGCGACGAACAGCGCGGCCGACAGGGTCGCGATGTGCGTTGCGCGGCGCAGCAGGGCAGGCATGGTCTCTCTCCGCATGTTCTTGTCGATCGCGGGCTGGCGGCCCGCGCCGCATGTTAGCCGATCGGCAGCCTGTCGTTGTTGCCGCTACGCCGCGCCCGTCATCGATGCGGCGCCGTCGGCCCGCGCGGCGTCGAGAATCCATCTGCGGAACGCAGCGACCTTCGTGCGTTCCGCGTGATGTGGCGGATAGACGAGGTAGTAAGCGAAATCGTCGAGCCATGCGATATCGGCAAGCTGCACGAGCCGGCCGCTCGCGAGCTCGTTGCGCACCATCGCCGCCGGCAGCAGCCCGGCGCCCTGGCCGGCGAGGATCGCCTGCAGCAACAGGCCCGAATCGTCGAACGCGGGGCCGCGCGGCGGACCGAAGTCGTCGATCCGCTGCGCGTCGAACCAGATGTGCCAGCCTTTGCGCTCGGCGTCGTGCAGGTGCGGCCAGCCGGTCAGGTCGGCGGGCGTCGCCGGCATGCCCAGCCGCGCGACGAGATCGGGCGCCGCGAGCGCGACGATCTCCACCGTCAGCAGACGTTCGCTGCACAGCCCGAGGTAGCGGCCGAGGCCGTGGCGAATTGCGACGTCGACGCCGTCGCGCGAGAAATCCGCGAGTGCGTGGCTCGTGACGATCTGCAGATCGACGTCCGGGCATGCGTCGCGGAACTGCGCGAGGCGCGGCACGAGCCACGCGGACGCGAAAAACGGCGTGACGCTCACCGTCAGCACGCCGCTGTCGGCGGCGCCCGATACGCGTTGCGAGGCGTCGGCGATCTGCCGGAACGCGTTGCGCACAGGCGGCAGGTAGTCGCGGCCCGCGGCCGTCAGCAGGATGCCGCGGTTCACGCGCTCGAACAGCTCCACGCCGAGATGCGTCTCGAGCGTGCGGATCAGCTGGCTCACCGCGCCGGGCGTGACCGACAACTCCTCGGCCGCGGATTTCACCGACAGATGACGGGCGGCCGCTTCGAATGCACGCAGCGCATTCAGCGGCGGCAAGCGGGAACGTTTCATTAAGTTTTTCTAAATTGAAAGACCGACGAAATATCGTTTGAGACGATGAGCAGGCGCGAGTACCGTTGTTGCAGAAGATCGTATTGCCATGGCGAGGCTTCTCGCAGCCTGTGCGATCAACATAGTTCAACTATATCCACGACGCAAATGGACGCCGCCCGGCGGCCGGTGCGTCACCGACAGGAGCAATGTCATGAACCGCCCGCGAGCATCGCGCGTCTTCTACGGCTGGTATGTGGTGGCAGCCGCGTTCGCCGTCACGTTCGTCGGATTTGGCTGCGCGTACTCGTTCAGTGCGTTCGTCGAGTCGCTGCAGCGGGATTTCGCCGCGTCGCGCGGGCGGATCTCGCTCGTGTTTTCGCTGGCGGGCTTCCTGTATTTCGGTTTCGGCATCGTCAGCGGCCCGCTCGCCGATCGCTTCGGCTCGCGGCGGCTTGCCGTCGTCGGGATGCTGCTGACGGCCGCTGGGCTTGCGGCCGCCGGTGCCGCGCATACGCTGCTGCAGGTCTATGTCGCGTACGGGCTGGGTGTCGGCCTCGGTGTCGGCTGCGCGTACGTGCCGGCCGTCGGCGCGGTGCAACGCTGGTTCGTGCGCCGGCGTGGCTTCGCGTCGGGGCTCGCGGTCGCAGGGATCGGTGTCGGTACGCTCGTGATGCCACCGCTCGCATCCGCGCTGATTGCGCACGTCGGCTGGCGTGGCGCGTATGTCGCGCTGGCCGTGATCGCCGTTGTGGTGGGCGCGGGCATGTCGCTGTTGATCGAGAACGACCCGCGCGGGCGCGGTTTGTCGCCCGATGGCGATGCGGCGCGTGCGCCGGCGGGCGAGGATCGGCGCGGTGCCGCCGCGGCGACCGTGCGCGAGGCCGTCACGTCGCGGCCGTTCGCGAGCCTCTACGCGGCGTGCCGCGTCTGTTCGTTCGGCGTCTTCGTGCCGTTCGTGCACCTCGTGCCGTACGCGCTCGATCACGGCGTCGCGCCGTCCACGGCGGTATTGCTGCTCGGTGCGATCGGCGTGGGCAGCACGGCAGGACGCTTTTTCCTCGGCGGCCTCGCCGATCGCTTCGGTCGTCGCGCATCGCTGCTCGCGATGTTCGCCGGCATGGCCGTCGCCCTTGTCGCATGGGCCGGCGCCGGCACCGTAGCGACGCTTGCCGCGTTCGCCCTTGTATTCGGCGTGTTCTACGGCGGCTGGGTTGCCGTGCTGCCCGCCGTCGTGATGGACTACTTCGGCGGGCGCAACGTCAGCGCGATCATCGGCATTCTCTACACGAGCGTCGCGTTCGGTACGCTGATCGGGCCGGCCGCGGCCGGTTTCATCTACGACGCAGGCGGCGGCTACCTCGTGCCGATCCTTGCGAGCGCCGCCGCGAATGCGATTGCGTTCGCGATCGTTGCCGCCACCGGGCGCGCATCGGTGGCCGCGCGCGCGGCCGGTCGCTAGACGAATCAGGCGCGGCCGTCGGCTAGGCGCTGCCGGTGATTTCCGCTACGGTGGCCGGGACGTCGATCATCGACGCACGGAGGCGCATCGTGACATTCGACGAAGTCCGGCGGATCGTGCTCGCGTGGCGGGGTGTCGAGGAAGGCACGTCGTACGGCACGCCCGCACTCAGGGTGAAGGGCAAGATGCTCGCGCGCCTGCGCGAGGACGGCGACACGCTCGTCGTGAAGGGCGTCGGCCCCGATGAGCGCGCGTGGCTGATCGAATCGGAGCCCGACGTGTATTACATGACCGATCACTATGCAGGCTGGCCGATCGTGCTGGTGCGCCTGTCGGCGGCGCATCCCGACGCCGTGAAAAACCTGCTTCTGCGAGAATGGCGTGCAATCGTGCCGGCCAAGTGGCAGGACGAAGGGGCGGGCGGCGCGAACTGAGTGCGTGGTGCGGCGCGCGCTGCGGGACACGCGAACGTCACTGGTGCTACGCGATCGCGGCGATGCCGGCCGACGGCAATCGGTCGCTCCAGCGGCCCACAATCAGGGGCCAGACTGGACCAGGCGTTGCATCGTTTCGCATCGATGCAACAAGTGGTTCTATCGAAATTCTTCAATTGGTTCTTAGTGAAGAACCGTTTGATGCTTACACTCCTTCGCTTCG
This sequence comes from Burkholderia sp. WTPI3, assembly GCF_021483755.1. NCBI lineage: Bacteria > Pseudomonadati > Pseudomonadota > Betaproteobacteria > Burkholderiales > Burkholderiaceae > Burkholderia > Burkholderia sp. WTPI3. The sequence continues at coordinate 86,423 of NZ_JAGIXF010000019.1, forward strand.
AAGGCGGCTGACCGACACAGCCGACGAAAAGGGCGCACGCGATGCGTCGGCGCCCCGTGCGCCGCATCGCACCCGCAGCTTCGCAGACTGCGTCGCGCACCCACCGGAACAGGCTTGATCTGGCTCCATGCCCGTATGCCGCGCACGCGCGGCGGGCAGCCGGATTCGACAACGATAACTCCCCGCGCCGCCTTCAGCGACTACCGGTCGTACCGGAACCGTTTTTTGGAGAGAGACACATGAGTGGAAGCAAGACAGGCCTCGGCACCGGTCTGAAGCAGCGTCACGTGACGATGATGTCGATTGCCGGCGTCATCGGCGCGGGCTTGTTCGTCGGCTCCGGCCATGCGATCGCGGAAGCCGGCCCGGCTTCGATCCTCGCGTATGCGATCGCGGGCGTACTGGTCGTGCTGGTGATGCGCATGCTCGGCGAGATGGCCGTTGCGCATCCGGACAGCGGTTCGTTCTCGACCTATGCCGATCGCGCGATCGGCCACTGGGCCGGCTTCTCGATCGGCTGGCTGTACTGGTGGTTCTGGGTGCTCGTGATCCCAATCGAGGCGACGGCCGCCGCTACCATTCTCAACGCGTGGTTCCCGAGCATCGCGACCTGGATCTTCGCGCTCGGCATCACGCTGCTGCTGACGATCACCAACCTTTTCTCGGTCAAGAACTACGGCGAATTCGAATTCTGGTTCGCGCTGATCAAGGTCGTCGCGATCGTCGTGTTCCTGTGCATCGGCGGAGCGGCGATCGTCGGCATCGTGCCGGCACCGGCCGTGTCGGGCGTGTCGAACCTTTTTGCGCACCACGGCTTCATGCCGAACGGCGCGAGCGCCGTGCTTGCGGCGATGCTGACGACGATGTTCTCGTTCCTCGGCACCGAGATCGTGACAATCGCGGCCGCCGAATCGGATAATCCGCAACGCCAGATCGTGCGCGCGACGAATTCGGTCATCTGGCGTATCACGCTGTTCTATCTCGGCTCGATTCTGGTCGTTGCGGCCATCGTGCCGTGGAACGATCCGCTGCTGCCGCAGCACGGCTCGTATCAGCGCGCGATGGAGCTGATCGGCATTCCGAACGCGAAGGCGATCATCGACGTGATCGTGCTCGTGTCGGTCGCGAGCTGCCTGAATTCGGCGCTGTACACCGCGTCGCGGATGCTGTTCTCGCTGTCCAAGCGCAAGGACGCGCCGGCCTTCCTGCATCGCACCGATGCGACCGGCACGCCGCGTGCGGCCGTGCTGGCATCGACCGCATTCGGTTTCCTGACCGTGATCGCGAACTACCTGATGCCGGAGCAGGTGTTCGGCTTCCTGCTGGCGACGTCGGGTGCGATTGCGCTGCTCGTGTATCTCGTGATCGCGATCTCGCAGTTGCGGATGCGCAAGACGCTCGAATCGAGCGGCGCGGACCTGACGCTGCGGATGTGGCTGTTCCCGTGGCTCACGTGGGCTGTAATCCTGTTCATCTGCGGCACGCTGACCGTGATGTTCGTCAGCGAGGAGCACCGGATGGAAGTCGGTGCGACGGCCGTGCTCGCGCTGATCGTGCTGTTTGCTTCGTGGCTGAACAAACGCGGCCGCGACGCGCAAGCGGGTGCGGGGCGGCGGGTGTCGGCGATGTAACGACGACGTGACGGAGCGGCGGCTGCTCTGAGCGTTCGCTGCCGGCCGGCGCGGGGGGGCCCGCCGTGAAATGGCCCGATCGGCATGTGCCGGTCGGGCCATTTGTCTTTCGCGAGTAAGCAGATGTGCTTGCCCCTGGCGATGCAGGCCGTTCCGCAACATGGCGTGTCATCGACATCTGGACTTACAAAAATCGAACTCGTCTGATTTCATCGGCACGGCAACGGCAACTTCATACATTGTTTGCTTCGACAACCGAAGTGAATGATGAAGTCGACTCGCGATTAGCGGTCGTGCCGGGAGGGTGACCGATGGCGAATGAGAGCATGCGCTTGAGTGAAGCGGGCTGGTCCGCGCTGCGTTCGGCGAATCAGAGCGATGATGCTGGCGTGGTGTTCACACATGAGTCAGCTCGTCTGGATTCAGCCGCGAGACGAGAACGGGCGTTTCCTGGCACCCGTCCGTTCGAACGGCCTTGCCAATCGGCATCGGCTCGAATCGGCGCCGTTTCAGCCACAACAGAGGGCGCAGTGGGACGGGCCATGATCGGTTTGTTCGTGCTGGTGTCGACGAATGCATTTGCCGGTCCGGCGCCAGCCGACAATTTTAAAGCCAGGCGGTAGTTCCGCTGGCCCGCTTGATCCCTTGCTCCACTTGGTACCTCTTCGCTTCGGCGAAAAAGTGTCAACCTATTTCAGGACGGGTTAGCGGAATGAAAAAAGACCCGCTACTTCAGCGGGCCTTTCCTGGGTGCGGCGACACTGCGAGAAGCAGTGTCTGTCGATGCATCAGACGTTGAACAGGAAGTTCATCACATCCCCGTCGTGCACGACGTATTCCTTCCCTTCGGCGCGCATCTTGCCGGCTTCCTTCGCACCCTGTTCGCCCTTGTACGTGACGAAGTCGTCGAACGCGATCGTCTGCGCGCGAATGAAGCCGCGCTCGAAGTCGGTGTGGATCACGCCTGCCGCTTGCGGTGCGGTGTCGCCGATATGGATCGTCCACGCGCGCACTTCCTTCACGCCGGCGGTGAAGTAGGTTTGCAGGCCGAGCAGCTTGAAGCCCGCGCGGATCACGCGGTCGAGGCCCGGCTCTTCCATGCCCATGTCGGCGAGGAATGCTTCCTTGTCGGCATCGTCGAGATCGGCGATTTCCGCTTCGATGGCCGCGCATACCGCGACGACCGGCGAATTCTCGCTTTCCGCGTACTTGCGCACCACGTCGAGGTGCGGGTTGTTCTCGAAGCCGTCATCCTTCACGTTCGCGACGTACATCGCCGGCTTCGCGGTGATCAGGCAGAACGGCTTGAGCAGCGCCTGCTCGTCGTCCGACAGATCGAGGCCGCGCACGGCCTTGCCCTGGTCGAGGTGCGCGCGCACCCTCTCGAGCACCGCGGCGAGCTTCACCGCTTCCTTGTCGTTGCCCGACTTCGCAGCCTTCGAGTAGCGCGTGAGCGCCTTCTCGACGGTGCCGAGGTCGGCGAGCGCGAGTTCGGTGTTGATCACTTCGATGTCGTCGATCGGGCTGACCTTGCCGGCGACGTGGATGACGTTGTCGTCCTCGAAGCAGCGCACGACGTGCGTGATCGCATCGGTTTCACGGATGTTCGCGAGGAACTGGTTGCCGAGGCCTTCACCCTTGCTCGCGCCCGCGACGAGGCCCGCGATGTCGACGAATTCGACGACGGCCGGCACGACGCGCTCGGGCTTCACGATTTCGGACAGCGCCTTCAGGCGCGTGTCGGGCACCTCGACGATGCCGACGTTCGGCTCGATCGTGCAGAACGGGTAGTTCTCGGCGGCGATGCCGGCCTTGGTCAGCGCATTGAACAGGGTGGACTTGCCGACGTTGGGCAAGCCGACGATGCCGCATTTGAGGCTCATGGAATCCTTCGAACGGGTGAGGCGGCGCGGCCGGACAATGCACGGCGGCGCGGGAAAATAGGGACGGCCGGCGCTTGGGGCGCGGCGAGCCGACGTTCAGAGGCGCTATTGTACCGTGCCGGCGCACCGGTTTCCGGGCTCGACCCGAACGGCCGATGCGACGGGCCGCCGCGCTGCCGGCCGCGCCCGCGATTCTGCTGATTTCCCGCAAAGTCCGGCCGCGTAAGGGATTGGCCCCGCAGCTATAATGCCCGCCATGACTGCCCACCCTATCTTCGACGTCGCCGTGGTCGGCGGCGGGCTCGTCGGCAAGACAGCCGCGCTCGCGCTGACCCAGTCCGGCTACAAGACCGCGTTGCTGGCACAGCCGGCCGCGCCGCGCCCCGCCGATCTCGCGTTCGACACGCGCATCTATGCCCTGTCGTCCAGCTCGCAGGCATTGCTGGAGCGGCTGCGGGTCTGGCAGGCGCTGGACCACGGCCGGCTTGCGCCGGTGTACGACATGCGCGTGTACGGCGATGCGCACGCGGAACTGCATTTCTCCGCGTACCAGGCGTCCGTGCCGCAACTCGCGTGGATTGCCGAATCGTCGCTGATCGAGGCGTCCCTCGATGCCGCGCTGCGGTTCCAGCCGAATCTCACGTGGTTCGATGCGCGTGCGCAAGGCTTCGACGTGCGCAACGACGCGGCCGTGCTCACGCTGTCGTCGGGGCAGGTGCTCGAAGCGGACCTCGTGGTCGGCGCGGACGGTGCCCATTCGTGGGTGCGTTCCCAAATGGGGGCCAAGATCGAGCGGCGCGATTACCGGCAGACGGGCATCGTCGCGAACTTCAAGGCGTCGCTGCCGCACCGCGAGACGGCCTGCCAGTGGTTTCATGAAGGCGAGATCATTGCGCTGTTGCCGTTGCCGGACGGCCATGTGTCGCTCGTGTGGTCCGCGCACACCGCGCACGCGGATGAACTGCTCGCGCTCGATCCCGCGCAACTCGCTGCCGAAGTCGAGCGCGTGTCGCACGGCCAGGTCGGCACGCTCGAATGCGTGACGCCGGCCGCCGGCTTCCCGCTCGCGCTGCAGACCGTCGACAAGCTGATCGCCCCGCGCGTCGCGCTCGTCGGCGATGCCGCGCACCTGATCCACCCGCTCGCCGGGCAAGGGATGAACCTCGGGCTGCGGGACGTCGCGGCGCTCGCCGATGCGATCGCAAACAAGGAAAGCTTCCGCAACCTCGGCGATACCGTGCTGCTGCGCCGCTACGAGCGTTCGCGCCGCGAGGACATCCGCGCGCTGATGGTCGCGACCGACGGGCTGCAGCGGCTGTTCGCGGTGCCGGGTTCGTTCGCGAAGGCGGTGCGCAACGCGGGCATGGCGTTCGTCGGCGCGCAACCGCTCGTGAAGCGCTGGCTCGTGTCGGCCGCGCTCGGTTGAGCGAACCTTCACGCACGGTGCCGGTCGGACAGGGTTCCGTTACGGCGTACACTGTGCCGTGCACTCCGATTGAGCTGAAGGAACGACTGGATGAAAAAAACTATCCGCATCGCGTCGCTGGCGCTGGCCGTCACGATGGCGACGCTTGGCTGCACCGCGCAGGCCGACCAAACCACCGACAAGCTGAAAGCGACGCTGCAAGCGCGTCTGGGCAGCGACGCACCGGTCAAGAGCGTGTCGAAATCGCCGGTCGCGGGGCTGTACGAAGTGAACCTCGGCTCGCAGATCATCTATAGCGATGCAGCCGGCGACTACGTGCTGCTCGGCGATCTCGTCGACACCAGGACGCACAAGAACCTGACCGACGCGCGCCTGTCCGATCTCAACAGGATCGACTTCACGAGCCTGCCGTTCGCGAACGCGATCAAGGTCGTCAAGGGCAATGGCGCGCGCAAGATCGCGGTGTTCTCCGATCCGAACTGCCCGTACTGCAAGCGGCTCGAGACGACGCTGCAGTCGATCGACAACGTGACCGTCTACACGTTCCTGTACCCGGTGCTGTCGCCGGATTCGACCTTGAAGTCGAAGGCGATCTGGTGCGCGACCGATCGCGCGAAAACCTGGCAGAGCTGGATGCTCGACCATCGCACGCCGTCCGGTGCCGGCAACTGCGATACCAGCGCGCTCGACAAGAATCTCGCGCTCGGCCGCGGGATGAACGTCACGGGCACGCCGACGATTTTCTTGCCCGACGGCCGCCGCCTGCCGGGCGCGGTGTCGGCCGAGCAGCTCAACCAGGCGCTCGCGTCGAGCAAGTAACCGACCGACAAGCCGGGCCGCATGGTCTGGCCAGCGAGGGGCGCCCGCGGTACCTGCCGGCGCCTCTCTTCGTTTCCGCCGCCGTATTCCGTTCGATTTTCGACCGATTGCCACGATGACCCAGCCGATCCGCTATTCGATTGTCCCGAAAGATCTCGCCGCGCACCTGTTCGAAGTGTCGGTGACGGTTGCCGATCCCGATCCCGAGGGCCAGTGCTTCTCGCTGCCGGTGTGGATTCCGGGCAGCTATCTCGTGCGCGAGTTCGCGCGCAACATCGTGACGCTCGCCGCGTTCAACGACGCCGGTCGCAAGGTGCGGATCGCGAAGACCGACAAGAACACGTGGCAGGCCGCGCCGGTGAACGGCACGCTGACGCTGCGCTACGACGTGTACGCGTGGGACCTGTCGGTGCGCTCCGCCTATCTCGACGAATCGGGAGGCTTCTTCAACGCGACGGCCGTGTTCCTGAGCGTCGCCGGCCGCGAGGATGCGCCGTGCGAAGTCGACATCGCGAAGCCGGCCGGCCCGGCATTCCGCACGTGGCGCGTCGGCACCTCGCTGCCCGAGGCGCGCGGCACCAAACGCTACGGTTTCGGCGCGTATCGCGCATCGAACTACGACGAGCTCACCGACCATCCGGTGACGATCGGCGAATTTGCGCTGGCGACGTTCGATGCGCACGGCGTGCCGCACGACATCGTGATCGCCGGGCGCGTGACGCAACTCGACATGGAGCGGCTGCGCGCCGACCTGAAGCGCGTATGCGAAGCGCAGATCGCACTGTTCGAGCCGAAATCGAAGCAAGCGCCGATGGAGCGCTACGTGTTCATGACGCTCGCGGTCAGCGACGGTTACGGCGGCCTCGAGCATCGCGCATCGACCGCGCTGATCTGCAATCGCACCGATCTGCCGGTGAAGGGGCGGCCCGAAACGACGGAAGGCTATCGCACGTATCTCGGCCTCTGCAGCCACGAGTACTTCCATACGTGGAACGTGAAGCGCATCAAGCCGGCCGCGTTCGTACCGTACGACCTCGCGCGGGAAAACTACACGTCGCTGCTGTGGCTGTTCGAGGGCTTCACGTCGTATTACGACGACCTGATGCTCGTGCGCAGCGGGCTGATGTCGCAGGACGAATATTTCGCGGCGCTCGGCCGCACGGTCGGCGGCGTGCTGCGCGGCACCGGGCGCCTGAAGCAGAGCGTCGCGGACAGCTCGTTCGACGCGTGGATCAAGTACTACCGCCAGGACGAAAACGCGACCAACGCGATCGTCAGCTACTACACGAAGGGTTCGCTGGTCGCGCTCGCGTTCGATCTCGCGATTCGCGCACAGACCCGCAACCGCAAGTCGCTCGACGACGTGATGCGTCTGCTGTGGCAACGTTACGGCCGCGATTTCTATCGCGGCAAGCAGGCGGGCGTCGAGGAAAACGAGGTCGAGACGCTGATCGAGGAAGCGACGGGCGTCACGCTCGGCCGCCTGTTCGCCGACGCCGTGCACGGCACGCGCGACCTGCCGCTTGGCGAACTGCTCGCGCCGTTCGGCGTGACGCTCACGCCCGAACTCGCGCACGGTGCGGCCGCAAAGCCGACCATCGGCGCACGCCTGCGCGGCGGCGCGGACTGCACGCTGGCGGCCGTCTACGAAGGCGGCGCAGCGCATCGCGCCGGACTGTCGGCGGGCGATACGCTGATCGCGCTCGACGGGCTGCGCGTCACGGGCACGAACCTCGACACGCTGCTTGCGCGCTACCGGCCGGGCGACAAGGTCGAGATCCACGCATTCCGTCGCGACGAGCTGCGGACCGCCAAACTGAAGCTGGACGGGCCGGAAGTCACACGCTACCGGCTGACGGCGGCGGCGAAACCGGCCGCCGCATACAAGGCCCGGGAAGCCTGGCTGAAGGGCTGAGCGCGGAGGGCGGGTTTCGGGGCGCGACCACGGATTGTTCTGCTGCTGCAACAATCCGTCGCCCGCAACCCGCTTTTTCGCGGCCATGCGGACACGCACAATGGCTTCACTCGCGCTACCGAAGCGCAACCTAACTGGAGCCTGACATGACGACCATTCTGCAAATCAATTCCGCCGCGCGCTCGCAAGGTGCGCAGTCCACGCTGCTGTCCAACGAACTGACGGCAAAGCTGCAACAATCGAACCCCGGTTCGAAGGTCGTGGTTCGCGACCTGCTGACTGACGCGCTGCCGCACCTTGACGAATCGGTGCTCGGCGCGTTCTTCACGCCGGCCGACAAGCGTAGCGCGGAACAGAATGCGATCGTCGCGAAGAGCGATGCGCTGATCGCCGAACTGCAAGCCGCCGACATCATCGTGATTGGCGCACCGATGTACAACTTCGGCGTGTCGTCGCAGCTGAAGACGTATTTCGACTGGATCGCACGTGCCGGCGTCACGTTCCGCTACACCGAGAACGGTCCGGAAGGCCTGATCAAGGGCAAGAAGGTTCACGTGGTGACGGCACGCGGCGGCAAGTACCTGGGTACGCCGAACGACAGCCAGACGCCGTACCTGCGCTCGTTCCTCGGCTTCATCGGCCTGACCGACGTGAACTTCATCCACGCAGAAGGCCTGAACCTCGGGCCGGATGCGCAGAGCGCCGCGCTTGCCAGCGCACGCGAAGCCATCGCTGCAGCGTAAGGTCGATGCGGGTGCGTCGCACCCGTTGAGTCGCCCGGTGAAAAAAACGCCGCGTCCCGAAAGGGGCGCGGCGTTTTTGCGTGGTGCGGCGAAAGCCGAATGCTGAAAAGCGGGGAGACCGCTACGCGAGCGTTTCGGCCACTTCCGGCAGGCGCCAGTCGATCGGCGAGCGGCCAGCTTTGACGAGATAGTCGTTCGCAAGCGCGAAGTGGCGGCATCCGAGGAAGCCGCGGTGCGCGGACAGCGGTGACGGATGCGGTGCCTCGAGCACGCAATGCGCGCTCGCATCGAACAGTGCGCGTTTCGCCTGCGCATGCGCACCCCACAGCATGAACACGAGCCCGCGATGACGGCCGGCGAGTTCGCGGATCAGCGTGTCCGTGCATTGTTCCCAGCCGCGCTTCGCATGGCTCGCGGCCGCGCCGCGCTCGACCGTCAGCACGGTGTTGAGCAGCAGCACGCCCTGGCGCGCCCAAGTGTCGAGGCAACCGTGACGCGGCGTGTCGTGGCCGAAATTCGCGGCGATTTCCTTGAAGATGTTGCGCAGCGACGGCGGCGTGCGGACTGCCGGCGGCACCGAGAACGCAAGGCCATGCGCCTGCGGCGTGCCGCGGTCGTCGCCGTGGTAAGGGTCCTGGCCGAGGATCACGATCTTCACGTCGTCCGGGCTCGTCAGGCGCAGCGCGCGGAACACGTCGGTCGGGTAGACCGTTTTGCCGGCCGCGCGCTCGTCGTCGACGAAGCGGCACAGCGGCGTGTATGCGTCGCTGTCGGTGAAGGGTTTCAGCACGTCGCGCCAGACGGCCGGCAGCGCGTCGAATTGGGCGGCGAGGTGCGGGACGTCCACGGCGGCAGGGCGCGCAGCGGGAGTCGGGGCGGCTGCCGCGGCTTTCTTCGCCGGCTTGCGCGCAGTTGACAGCGGCTCGGACGGCGGAGCGGGAACATCGTCGCGTGCCGTTTCCGGCACGAGATCGTCGAACAGCGACGCCTGCTGCGGCGTGCGGAGAGTCTTGCGGGTTGCCATGCGTGATGCGTGTTTATTGCGCGCGCAGCCGGTAGCCGCGCTGCGCCTTGCTGATGTTTTCGGGGGTGAGGCCCGGCAGCGCTTGCTGCAGTTCGGCGGCGAGCGTCGCGAGCGCCGCTTCCGGGCCGTCGATCAGTTCGAGTTCGATTTCACTGATCGGTTCGCGGCGCGTGTCGTTGTCTGTCTGGACGACGATCTCGCCGACGTCCACCGCGGCTTCGACGGTTGCGCCGGCGATTGCGATACGCCACAGCGTACGCGAAAAATCCGTCCGGAACAGCGCGTGCAGCGCGGTTGCCGCGTCGCGCAGCGCGATGGCGGCCTCCGGCACGTCACATGCGGCGACGAGCGCGTCGATTTCGAGCGCGTCGCCGGCGACCGGCAGTTCCCATTCATGGCGGCGATGCAGGCCGGCTTGCGCGCTGCCGACCGTCTTGAACGTCTGCAGCCAGCCGTGCGGCGTGCGGCGCACGCGCACCGCGCTCTTCGAACGGGCGAGCGCGAGATCGGGCGTGTCGTAGTAGACGTTCGCGAGTGCGATGACGTCGCCCGGTTCGCCGGTCAGCGTCTCGAAAAAGCGTCGCGCCGCGTCGGCCTGGCCGGCCGGCAGCGCGAGCTTGATTTCCTTTTCGATCGCCATCAGAAAAACATCCGCGCGAGCTCTTCGCCCGGTTGCTCGGCACGCATGAACGCTTCGCCGACGAGGAACGCGTTGACGTTCGCCGCGCGCATCGTGTCGACGTCGGTCCGCGACAGGATGCCCGACTCGGTCACGACCATCCGGTCTGCCGGAATCATGTCGAGCATGTCGAGCGTGGTCTGGATCGTCGTCTCGAACGTACGCAGGTTGCGGTTGTTGATGCCGAGCAGCGGCGTCTTCAGCGTCAGCGCCTGTTCCATCTCGTTGCGATCGTGTACTTCCACGAGCACCGCGAGGCCGAGCGAGTGGGCATACGCTTCGAGTTCCTGCATCAGCGGCGTGTCGAGCGCGGCCGCGATCAGCAGGATCGCGTCGGCGCCCATCGCGCGCGCTTCGAGGATCTGGTACGCATCGACGATGAAGTCCTTGCGCAGCACCGGCAGCATACAGGCCGCACGTGCTTCCTGCAGATAGCGGACGCTGCCCTGGAAGAACTGTTCGTCGGTCAGCACCGACAGGCACGCGGCGCCGTGCGTCGCATACGAGCGTGCGATGTCGGCCGGCACGAAATGCTCGCGCAGCACGCCTTTCGACGGGCTCGCCTTCTTGACTTCCGCGATCACTGCCGCGTTGCCGGCCGCGTTCTTCGCGCGCAGTGCGCCGACGAAATCGCGCAGATCGCGCGCGGATGCTTCCAGTTTCAGTGCCTCGAGCGGCGTGCTGCGCATGGCCGCCGCGACTTCTTCGCGCTTGACGGCAATGATTCGGTCGAGAATGTCGCTCATGTGGGTTCCTGCCTGATTCGTAAGGGGAGTCAACGCTTGAACTGCTGCGTGAAGCGCACGAGTTCGTCGACCTTCGCGCGAGCCTTGCCGCTCGCGATTGCTTCGCGGGCGAGCTGGATGCCGTCTGCGATCGATTCCGCGATATTGGCCGCATAGAGCGCGGTGCCCGCGTTCAGCGTGACGATCTCGCGTGCGACGCCCGGCTGGTTGTCCAGCGCGCCGAGCAGCATCGTGCGCGATTCCTCGGCATTTTCGACCTTCAGCGTGCGGTTCGACACCATCTGCAGGCCGAAGTCCTCCGGATGGATTTCGTATTCGTGCACCTTGCCGTCGCGCAATTCGCCGACGAGCGTCGCGGCGCCGAGCGACACTTCGTCCATTCCGTCCTTGCCGTACACGACGAGCACGTGCTGCGCGCCCAGACGCTGCATCACGCGGACCTGAATGCCGACGAGGTCGGGGTGGAACACGCCCATCAGCTGGTTCGGCGCGCCGGCCGGGTTGGTCAGTGGGCCGAGGATGTTGAAGATCGTCCGCACGCCGAGTTCGCGGCGCACGGCCGCGATGTTCTTCATCGCCGGATGATGGTTGGGCGCGAACATGAAGCCCATGCCGGTTTCGGCGATCGACGCGGCCACCTGGTCGGGCTGCAGGTCGATGTTCACGCCGAGCGCCTCGAGCACGTCGGCGCTGCCGGACTTGCTCGATACGCCGCGGTTGCCGTGCTTCGCGACCTTCGCGCCGGCCGCTGCAGTGATGAACATCGACGCGGTCGAGATGTTGAACGTGTGCGCGCCGTCGCCGCCCGTGCCGACGATGTCGACGAAGTTCGAGTTGTCCTGCACTTCGACGTGATGCGCGAATTCGCGCATCACGGTCGCGGCGGCGGCGATCTCGCCGATCGTCTCCTTCTTCACGCGCAATCCGGTGATGATCGCGGCCGCCATCACGGGTGACATGTCGCCGCGCATGATGAGCCGCATCAGGTGCAGCATCTCGTCGTGGAAGATTTCGCGGTGTTCGATCGTGCGTTGCAGCGCTTCCTGCGGGGTAATCGTCATCGTGCGTCTCCCGTCAGGCGGCCGGCGCGGCCGCACGGGACGCTGCGCGATGCTGCTTCAGGAAATTCTCGAGCAGCGCATGGCCGTGCTCGGAGAGAATCGATTCCGGGTGGAACTGCACGCCTTCGATAGGCAGCGCCTTGTGACGCACGCCCATGATTTCGCCGTCTTCGGTCCATGCGGATACCTCGAGGCAGTCGGGCAGCGATTCGCGTTCGATCGCGAGCGAGTGATAGCGCGTGACGTCGAAATGCTTCGGCAAATCCGCGAACACGCCACGGCAATCCGTTTCGATCCGGCTTACCTTGCCGTGCATGATGGTCTTCGCGCGCACGACGCGGCCGCCGAATGCTTCGCCGATCGCCTGATGGCCGAGGCAGACGCCGAGGATCGGCTTCTTGCCCGCGAATTCGCGCAGCACATCGAGCGTGATGCCCGCATGCTGCGGGTTGCTCGGGCCCGGCGACAGGCAGATGGTGTCGGGATTCAGGCGCGCGATGTCGTCGAGCGTGATTTCGTCGTTGCGGTACGTATGCACGTCCTCGCCCAGTTCGCCGAAGTACTGGACCAGGTTGTAGGTGAACGAGTCGTAGTTGTCGATCATGAGCAGCATGGTCAGTCTCCGTCAGAAGTCGCTATCGAGGCCGTCCTGGACCTGTTCGGCCGCACGCAGCACCGCGCGCGCCTTGTTCTCGGTCTCTTGCCATTCGGATTCGGGCACCGAGTCGGCGACGACGCCGGCTGCCGCTTGCACGTACAGGTTGCCGTTGTGGATCAGGCCCGTGCGGATCGCGATCGCGAGATCCATTTCGCCGGAGAACGACAGGTAGCCGACGGCACCGCCGTACAGCCCGCGCTTGATCGGCTCGAGCTCGTCGATCAGCTCCATCGCGCGCACCTTCGGCGCGCCGGACAGCGTGCCGGCCGGGAACGTTGCGCGCAGCACGTCGTAGTTTGTCATGCCGGGCTTCAGCTTGCCTTCCACCGAGCTGACGATGTGCTGCACGTGCGAGTACTTCTCGATCACCATCTTGTCGGTTACCTGCACCGAGCCGATTTCGGCGATGCGGCCGACATCGTTGCGCGCGAGGTCGATCAGCATCACGTGCTCGGCGATTTCCTTCGGATCGTTGAGCAACTCGGTCGCGAGTTCCGCATCGCGCTCGGGCGTGTTGCCGCGCGGACGCGTGCCGGCGAGCGGGCGGATCGTGACGATCTGGTCGTCGCCGCGCTTTTCCTGGCGTACCAGGATTTCCGGCGACGCGCCAACCACGTGGAAGTCGCCGAAGTTGTAGTAGTACATGTACGGCGACGGGTTCAGCGAACGCAGCGCGCGATACAGCGACAGCGGATTGTCGCGGTACGGTTTCGTCAGTCGCTGGCCGACCTGGATCTGCATCAGCTCGCCGGCCGCGACGTATTCCTTCGCCTGACGCACGGCGGCCAGATAGTCTTCCTTCTTGAACTCCCGGAACGTCTCGGTGCGCACGCTTGCCGACGTCACGGGCGGCTGCACGGTCGTGCGCAGGCGCTGCTTGAGCTCGCGCAGGCGCTGCTTCGCTTTCGTATAGGCTTCAGGCTGGGCCGGGTCTGCGTAGATGATCAGATAGAGCTTGCCGGCGAGGTTGTCGATCACCGCGACTTCCTCGGTCAGCAGCAGCTGGATGTCGGGCAGGCCGAGATCGTCGCGCGGCGCGGTGTTCGCGAGCTTCTTTTCGATGTAGCGCACCGCGTCGTAGCCGAAATAGCCGGCGAGGCCGCCGCAAAAACGCGGCAGGCCAGGACGCTGCGCTACCTTGAAGCGCGCCTGGAACGACTCGATGAATTCGAACGGATCGCCGTCGTGGGTTTCCACGACCTGACCGTCGCGCACCACTTCCGACACGCCGTTGCGGGTGCGCAGGAGCGTGCGTGCGGGCAGGCCGATGAACGAATAGCGGCCGAAGCGTTCGCCGCCGACCACCGATTCGAGCAGGAACGAGTTGGCGCCCGCGCGTTCGGGCTGGGCCAGCTTCAGGTAGAGGGACAGTGGCGTTTCGAGGTCGGCGAGCGCTTCCGCGATCAGCGGGATGCGGTTGTAGCCTTCGTTCGCAAGCGATTGGAATTCGAGTTCGGTCATGTTCCGGTCCTGTTCGGGACGAGCGGCGGAGTGCGCCAGGGATCACTTGACGCTGCGCGGGCTGCCGTCGGCGAAAGGGCGGTCGATCGAGAAGTGCCTGTTGCCGGCCGGCACTCCGGGCGTGAACGTCGCGAGCCTGCGGCCGATCCTGAACGCAAGCGTTCGGGCGCGGTAGAACTCGAGGTAGTGCGACGGTCGAAGCGCGGATGCGCAGCGAGATAAAAAACGGTGCTGAAGACGTGCTTCAGCGTACCTCATCGAAGAGGTTAGCGCGACCAGCGACGCCAGGGCCAGGCTCCCCGGTCGATGCTGCTCAGACTCCGTTTTTTATTCAGAAACATGCGGATGGAAGAAATAATCAGATGGTTGGCCGGCCGGCGTTGTGCGCGGTGATCGCGCGAGCTGCGACCAGCAACGAATCGACTATACCATCCGAATTTATCGTTTGTATAGCTTTGCCGTGGTTGTAGCCGTACGGCACCGTCAGTGTCGCCATGCCGGCCGCTCGGCCCGCCAGCGCATCGTTTTCCGAGTCGCCGATAGCGACCGCTGCGTCGGGCGCGACGCCGAGTGCATCGCACGCCGTGAGCATCGGCAGCGGATCGGGCTTCTTGCGCGCGACGCTGTCTCCGCCGAGCACGATCCCGAAGCGATCGATCAGTCCGTATTGCTCGAGGAGCTCGACTGCGAACCGGTGCGGCTTGTTCGTCACGCACGCGAGCCGGATGCCTGCCGCGCGCAATGCGTCGAGGCCGGCGGCAACCTCGGGGTAGAGGCGCGTGTGGCGGCCGTTGATCTTCGCGTATTCGGTCTGGTAGATCGCGAACGCGTCGTCGAAGCGCGCGTGCGCTTCGTCGGGCGTGAAGCGCGGCTTCAGCACGCTCTGGATCAGGTGCTCGGAGCCCTTGCCGATGTAGCCGATCACCTCGTCGCGCGACGTGGCCGGTGCGCCGAGCTGCGCGAGCATCCCGTTCAGCCCTGCCGTGAAATCGTCGACCGTGTCGACCATCGTGCCGTCGAGGTCGATCAGCGCCGCGTCGATGCGCGGCGCCGCGAAACGGATCGGGCCGTCGGCTTCGACCGGTGCGTGACCGGCCAGCGAGGAATCGGCCACGGCGTCAGCTCCGCTCGACGGTCGCGAGCGCGGCGCGCATCTCGTCGATTACCTTGCGGTAATCGGGCTTGCCGAAGATCGCCGAACCTGCGACGAACGTGTCCGCGCCGGCCGCTGCGATTTCCGCGATGTTGTCGGTCTTCACGCCACCGTCCACTTCGAGCAGGATCTCGCGGCCGGTACGCTCGGTGTACGCGTCGATGCGGGCGCGCGCTTCGCGCAGCTTGTTCAGCGTTTCCGGAATGAACGACTGGCCGCCGAAGCCCGGGTTCACCGACATCAGCAGCACGAAGTCGAGGCGGTCCATCACGTGGTCGAGGTAGTTCAGCGGCGTGGCCGGATTGAACACGAGCCCGGCCTTGCAACCGTGATCGCGAATCAGCGACAGCGTACGGTCGATGTGATCGGAGCCTTCCGGGTGGAAGCTGATCAGGTTGGCGCCGGCCTTCGCGAAATCGGGCACGATCCGGTCGACCGGGCGCACCATCAGGTGCACGTCGATCGGCACCTGCACGTGCGGGCGGATCGCCTCGCAGACGAGCGGGCCGATCGTGAGGTTCGGCACATAATGGTTGTCCATCACGTCGAAATGAATCCAGTCGGCGCCGGCGGCGACCACGTTGCGGACTTCTTCGCCGAGCCGTGCAAAGTCGGCCGACAGGATGCTGGGAGCGATGCGGAATTGAGTCATGACAGGGGAGCGGGGACGCTGCGGCGCAAAACCGCCATTCTACCGTCCGGCGACCCGGTGCGCGGCGACAGGCCGTGCGGTTGCGGCCCGATTCCGCATAGAATGCCGAACCAGTGCGGCGCGCCCGCGGCCCCGCCGCTCGAGTCGGCGCGGGCGGTTACCTACAGCGGAAACACCATGAGTCAGTATCAATTCACCGTTTCGGTGAAAACCAGCTACTTGCCGGAACAATCCGACCCCGATCGACGTCAATACGCATTCGCGTACACGCTGACGATCCGCAACACGGGACAGGTCGCGGCGCAACTGATCGCGCGTCACTGGATCATCACGGACAGCGACAACCACGTGCAGGAAGTGAAAGGGCTCGGCGTCGTCGGGCATCAGCCGCTGCTGCAGCCGGGGGAACAGTTCGAATACACGAGCTGGGCCGTGATCGCGACGCCGGTCGGCACGATGCGTGGCGCGTACTTCTGCGTGGCGGAGGATGGCGAGCGGTTCGACGCGCCGGTCGACGAGTTCGCGCTGCACATGCCGCGCACGCTGCATTGAGCGTGCGGGCGCGGGTCAGCGCGGCTGGCGGTCGTTGTTGCGGGCGTGCTTCTTCCTGCCCGACGACGTCCACACGACGATGAAGATCAGCAGAGCAAGCGCTACGAAAGCTTCGAGCGCGAAGATGAGCATCGGATATTGGTCGAGAAAATCTGACATGGCGGTTTCCATCAAGAACGGACATTGTATGTGGTTTGGGCCCCGGGTGGCCGGCTGGATGGCGGCAGCCGCAGCGGCGGTACTGCTTGCCGCATGTGGCGTCGCGCCGACACGGACGTCCGCGCTGAAGCCGCCGACTGGCGCGGCGATCGTGCCGGGGCAGATCGCCGCGAAGCGGCTCACGCCGGTTGCCTGGCAGCAGGTGCCGGGCTGGCAGGACGATTCGCTGATCGGCGCTACGGCCGCGTTGCGGCAGAACTGCGTGCGGCTCGCGCGCCAGCCGGCGTGGCAGCGCGCTTGCGCGGCCGTCGACCGCCTCGACGAGCTCGACGTCAGCAGCGCGCGCGCTTTCTTCGAAACGTATTTCACGCCGTTTCAACTGGCGAATACCGACGGCACGCTCGACGGGCTCGTGACCGGTTATTACGAACCGTTGCTGCACGGTTCCCGCGTGCGTCGCGGTCCGTATCAGTACGCGCTCTACCGCTGGCCTGCCGGCTATCGTGCCGGCGCCGCGCTGCCGCCTCGCGCACAGCTCGAGCGCGCCGGCATCCTGAACGGCAACGAACTCGTGTGGGTCGACGATCCGATCGAAGCGTTCTTCCTGCAGGTGCAGGGCTCTGGGCGCGTGCTGCTCGACGACGGCTCGGTGATGCGGGTCGGTTTTGGCGGCACCAACAACCAGCCATACCGTTCGATCGGCAGGTGGCTGCTCGATCGCGGCGAGCTGACGCCTGCGCAGGCGACGATGCAGGGCATCAAGGCCTGGGCGAAGGCGAACCCGACCCGCGTCGACGCGTTGCTCGACACCAATCCGCGATTCGTGTTCTTCCGCGACATGCCGACCAAGGAGGATGCGCCGCACGGCGGCGCGGACGGTCCGATCGGCGCGCTCGGCGTGCCGCTCACGCCCGAGCGCTCGATCGCGGTCGATCCGTCGTCGATTCCGCTCGGTACGCCCGTGTTCCTGCAGACCACGCGTCCGCTCACGAATACGCCGATGAACCGGCTCGTGTTCGCGCAGGACACGGGATCTGCGATCAAGGGCGGCGTGCGGGCCGACTATTTCTGGGGGCTCGGCGACGACGCTGGCGATCTGGCCGGGCGGATGAAGCAGATCGGCCGGATGTGGCTGCTGTTCCCGAACTCGTGATGCGCGGTGGTGCCGGCCGATACGACGTATGGTAGGCACGTCAAAACGAAACAGCCCGATCGGCCTGCCCGATCGGGCTGTTTTTTCTTGGGGTGCGGAATATTGCGCCGTGCGATCGGCGTGCCGCGGCGTGCGTCAGCCCTTGCGCTTGTCGACGACGCGACGCGCCTTGCCGACCGAGCGCTCGATCCCGTTGACGGGCAGCACGTTGATCACGGCCGTCACGCCGATCAGCGACTTGACGTCGTACGCGAGCGCCTGCCTGGCCGCGTCGATCGCCGCCGTGTCCGGGGCCGTTTCGGGGCACGGTTCGACGTTGAGCGTCAGCACGTCGAGCGGGCCTTCCTTCGTCAGTACGATCTGATAGTGCGGGGCGAGTGCGCGCTGCTTCAGCAGTTGCTCCTCGATCTGCGTCGGGAAGACGTTGACCCCCCGCACGATCATCATGTCGTCCGAGCGGCCGGTGATCTTTTCCATCCGGCGCATCGTGCGCGCGGTGCCGGGCAGCAGCCGCGTCAGGTCGCGGGTGCGGTAGCGGATGATCGGCAGTGCTTCCTTCGTCAGCGACGTGAAGACCAGTTCACCGAGTTCGCCGTCCGGAAGCACTTCGCCGGTTTCGGGGTCGATGATTTCCGGGTAGAAGTAGTCTTCCCAGATGGTCGGGCCATCCTTGGTCTCGACGCATTCCGAAGCGACGCCGGGGCCCATCACTTCGGACAGCCCGTAGATGTCGACCGCGTCGATTCCCATCCGCTGCTCGATCGCGACGCGCATGTCGTTCGTCCACGGCTCCGCGCCGAAAATACCGATGCGCAGAGAGCTTTGCGCGGGATCGAGGCCCTGCCGCTCGATCTCGTCGGCGATCGACAGCATGTAGCTCGGCGTCACCATGATGATGTCGGGACGGAAATCCTGGATCAGTTGCACCTGCTTCTCGGTCTGGCCGCCTCCGAACGGAATCACCGTCAACCCCGCGCGTTCGGCGCCGTAGTGTGCGCCGAGCCCGCCGGTGAACAGCCCGTAGCCGTAGCTGACGTGGACCTTGTCGCCGCGGCGCGCGCCGGCCGCGCGGATCGAGCGCGCGACGAGATTCGCCCACGTGTCGATGTCGCGCGCCGTATAGCCGACGACGGTCGGCTTGCCGGTCGTGCCCGACGACGCATGAATGCGCGAGATCTGGTCCTGCGGCACCGCGAACATTCCGAATGGATAGCTGTCGCGCAGGTCGCTCTTGGTCGTGAACGGGAAGCGTGACAGGTCGGAGAGTGTCTTCAGGTCGTCGGGGTGCACGCCCGCTTCGTCGAATTTGCGGCGATAGACGGGGGAATGTTCATACGCATGCCGGAGCGACCACTTCAGGCGTTCGAGCTGCAGCGCGGTCAGCTCGTCGCGTGAGGCGGTCTCGATCGGCTCGAGCGGTAGCGGGGTTGTCATGCGTGTCTCCAGTGTTTGTTGTGAGCGAGCCGTGGACGTCAGCGATCTTCCGGAAGAACCGTGCCCTTGATCTGGGCCGATTTGCCGCGAAACATCGCGACGGTTTCGCCGGCCTGGTTCGTGACGCGGATGTCGTAGATCCCGTGCCGGCCGCTGCGCGTCTGCTCGATCGCCTCGGCCGTCAGCAAGTCGTTGCCGTGTACGGGGCGCAGGTATTCGATCGAGCAGCCGGCCGCAACGGTATTCAGGTTGTACGAATTGCATGCGAACGCGAAGGTCGAATCGGCGAGCGTGAAGATGATTCCGCCGTGGCAGGTCTGATGCCCGTTCAGGAACTCCGGCCGCACGCGCATCTGCAGGCGGGCGTACCCGGCACGCACCTCGGCGATTTCCATCCCGAAAGCGCGGCTGCAGGCGTCCGCGTCGTACATGGCCTGCGCCGTGGCGAGGGCGAGCGAATCGGGGTCGAGCGTGTTGGTGGCGTTTGTCATGTCAACGCCCCTCGAAGCGCGGTGCACGCTTCTCGATGAATGCCTGGACGCCTTCCGCGTAGTCGTGCGACTGGCCGAGCTTGCGTTGCAGGTCGCGTTCCAGGTCGAGCTGCTGGTCGAGCGTGTTCGTGACGCTGTCGCGCATCGACTGCTTGATCGATGCAATCGCGAGCGTCGGCTGCTGCGCGAGCTGGGTCGCGACCTGACGGGCCGACGCGGCGAGCGCGTCGTCGTCGACCGCGCGCCAGATCAAGCCCCATTTCTCGGCCTGTTCGGCGCCGAGCTTGTCGCCGGTGAGAGCAAGCCCGAGTGCGCGCGCCATGCCGACGCGTTGCGGCAGAAACCATGTGCCGCCCGAATCGGGCACGAGCCCGATCTTGACGAAGGCCTGGATGAAGCTGCTCGAGCGCGCGGCGAACACTAGATCGCATGCGAGCGCGAGATTCGCGCCGGCGCCGGCCGCCGTGCCGTTGACCGCGGCGATTACCGGAATCGGCATGCGCTGCAGGCGGCGGATCAGCGGATTGAAGTGCTCTTCGATCAGCGTACCGAGGTCGGTGGCGGCTCCCGGCGTGAAGTCGAGGTCGGCCAGATCCTGGCCCGCGCAGAAGCCGCGCCCTGCACCCGTCAGGATCAGCGCATGCGCGCCGGCTGCTTCGACTTCATCGAGTGCCGACTGCAGTTCGCGGTGCATCGCCCGCGTGAAGCTGTTCAGCTTGTCCGGACGGTTGAGCGTGATCGTGGCCACGCGGGCAGCCTGATCGATATCCAACTGGATCGCCTGATATGACATGCAGTGTCTCCTTCATGACTTCGTTATAGGCGCGCGGCGCGACGGTTACACGCGTTCGATCGCGATCGCGATGCCCTGGCCGACGCCGATACACATCGTACAGAGCGCAAAGCGGCCGCCCGTACGCTCGAGCTGGTGAAGCGCCGTAGTTACGAGCCGGGCGCCCGATGCGCCGAGCGGATGGCCCAGCGCGATCGCACCGCCGTTCGGGTTCACGCGCGGATCGTCGTCGTCGATGCCGAGCATGCGCAGCACCGCGAGACCTTGCGACGCGAATGCTTCGTTCAGCTCGATCACGTCGAACTGGTCGATCGTCATACCGAGCTGGCGTAGCAGTTTCTGCGTGGCCGGCGCGGGGCCGATGCCCATCACGCGCGGTTCGACACCGGCGGTCGCCATGCCGGCGACGCGTGCGCGGCGGCGCAGCCCGTACTGTTCGGCGGCTTCCGCGTTGGCGAGGAGCAGCGCGCACGCGCCGTCGTTGACGCCCGACGCATTGCCGGCCGTCACCGAGCCGTCCGGGCGCACGACGCCTTTCAGTTTCGCGAGCGCTTCGAGCGACGTTTCGCGCGGATGCTCGTCGAGGGACACGACGAGCGCGTCACCTTTCTTCTGCGCAATCGTGACCGGCACGATTTCCGCGGCGAGCGTGCCGTCCTGCTGGGCGCGGGCGGCCTTCTGCTGACTGCGCAGCGCGAACAGATCCTGGTCGGCGCGGCTGATGTTGTAGTCGAGCGCGACGTTTTCGGCCGTTTCGGGCATCGAATCGACGCCGTATTGCTGTTTCATCAGTGGATTGACGAAGCGCCAACCGATCGTCGTGTCGAAAATGGCGGCCTGGCGCGCGAACGCGCTCGCGGCCTTGCCCATCACGAACGGCGCACGCGTCATGCTTTCGACGCCGCCCGCGATCATCAGGCGTGCCTCGCCTGCCTTGATTGCGCGCGCGGCCGTGCCGACCGCGTCCATGCCCGAGCCGCACAGGCGGTTCAGCGTCGTGCCGGGCACGGCAGTCGGCAGACCCGCGAGCAGTGCGGACATGCGCGCGACGTTGCGGTTGTCCTCGCCGGCCTGGTTCGCGCAGCCATAGATCACGTCGTCGATCGCCGACCAGTCGACGTTGCTGTTGCGTTCGATCAGCGCCTTGAGCGGCACCGCGCCGAGATCGTCGGCTCGAACGTCTTTCAGGGCGCCGCCGTAGCGGCCGATGGGGGTGCGAATCGCGTCGCAGATGTAGGCGTCAGTCATGGGCGTATCGATGGGCAACGAACTCGCCGGTTGGCGGATTCGTTCATGGTAGAGAACGTGGCGGCGTTTGCACGTCGGCCATTCGGGTTATGCCGTTTGGCCGGCTTCCGCAGGCGCTGCCTTCGGCGCAACATGGACGCGGCTTTGAACCACACGGAACCGGTTGGCGACGAATGCCGGATCGGCCAGCGCCGCGTTGGCGGCCGGGTTCGCGCCGGTGCCGTGGAAGTCGGAGAACGCGGCCGACTGGTTCACGAACACACCGCCCGTCAGGTTGATCGACAGCGCAACGCCGCCGCGTACTGCTGCATCGTGCGCGGCGTCGAGAATCCTGTCGTCGGTGCTGTAGACGGAGAGCGTCAGTGCGCCGTGCTCGGCGGCGATCTCGCCGGCGAGATCGAGCGACTGTGCGGTCGAGTCGGTCGCGATCACGAACGAGATCGGGCCGAACCACTCCTGCGTGAATTTTTCGCGGTCGGCCACGTCGAGCTGCAGCACGAGCGGTGTGCGCACGCGGGCGTCAGGGAACGAGGGGTGCTGAAGCGCCTGGCTGTCGGCGAGCACACGGCCGAGCTTGCGGGCGTCGTCGATGCGCGCAGTCACGCCGTCGTTCTGGATCGCGCCGATCAGTTCGACCGAGCGTGCCGGGTCGCCGGTGAGCTTTTGTACGGAGAGGGCGATTGCCTGGGCGACTTCGTCGAAGCTCGCGTGGCCGTCCGCAGTGCGGATGCCGTCGCGCGGCACGTAGATGTTCTGCGGCGCAGTGCACATCTGACCGGAGTACAGCGCAAGTGAGAACGCGATGTTCTTGGCCGCGGCCTTCAGGTCGTCGGTCGAGTCGATCACGATCTGGTTGACGCCTGCCTTTTCCGTATACACCAGCGCCTGATGAGCGTTGCGTTCGAGCCACGTGCCGTTTTGCGTACTGCCCGTGAAGTCGATCAGCTTGATTTCCGGGCGCAGTGCGAGATCCTGCACGAGTGCGCCGTCGTTCGGCTCGGTCGCGAGGAGCGTGACGACGTTCGGATCGAAGCCGGCTTCGCGCAGTACGTCGCGCGCGATGCGGACCGTGATCGCGAGCGGCAGGATCGCGCCCGGATGCGGTTTGACGATCACCGTGTTGCCGGTCGCCAGGTCCGCGAACAGGCCGGGGTAGCCGTTCCACGTCGGGAACGTGCAGCAGCCGAGCACGAGACCGGTGCCGCGCGGCACGATCGTGTAGCGCTTGTGCATCGCGAGCGGCGGGTTCTTTCCTTGCGGCTTTTCCCAATGCGCGTCGGCCGGGATACGGCGCAGCTCGTCCCATGCGTAGGCCACTGCTTCGAGCGCACGATCCTGCGCGTGCGGGCCGCCGGCTTGGAACGCCATCATGAATGCCTGGCCGGTGGTGTGCATCACGCTATAGGCAATTTCGAAGCTCGCGCGATTCAGGCGGGCGAGGATTTCGAGGCTGACACCGATCCAGGCCGTGGGGCCGGCTTCGCGCCACACGCGTTGAGCGGCGGTTGCCGCGGCAATGAGCTCGTCGGGCGTCGATTTCGGATAGCGGATGCCCAGCTTGATCCCGTACGGCGATTGCTCCGCGCCGACCGTCTCGCCGGACGCCGGCTGGTCGAGTGCGAACGTGTTGTCGAGATGCGCCTTGAATGCGGCCTCACCATCGGCGTTGGCGCTTTCCCCGTACACTTTGGGACTCGGCATTTCGGCGAACGGGCTCCAGTACCCGCGGCTCTCGATGGCGGCGAGGGCGTGTTTCAGCGTGTCTTCGTGCTTCGTGAACAGTGCATGGGTCATGACGGCGGCCTGATGGACGTTGAGAGGAATTGGATCGATTAATTAACCGACCGGTTGGTCGGAGAATGGTAGCATCAAACTATTCGCATGTGCGAGGCGTTTCTCATTTCATTGATCGAGGAGAAATAGATGTCTTACGAGAACATCCTGGTGGAGACCCGGGGGCGAGTCGGGCTGGTCACGCTGAATCGTCCGAAGGCGCTGAATGCGCTGAACGATGCGCTAATGGATGAGTTGGGCGCCGCACTGCGGGCGTTCGATGCGGACGACGGCATCGGTGCGATCGTCGTGACGGGGAGCGAGAAGGCATTCGCAGCCGGTGCCGACATCGGCATGATGGCGACCTATTCCTATATGGACGTCTACCGCGGCGACTACATCACCCGCAACTGGGAGGCCATCCGCGAGATCCGCAAGCCGATCATTGCTGCCGTGTCGGGTTTCGCGCTCGGCGGCGGCTGCGAGCTTGCGATGATGTGCGACATCATCTTCGCGGCGGATACCGCCAAGTTCGGCCAACCAGAGATCAAGCTGGGCGTGATGCCGGGTGCCGGTGGTACGCAGCGTCTGCCGCGCGCGGTGTCGAAGGCGAAGGCGATGGACATGTGTCTGACCGCGCGCTTCATGGATGCAGCCGAGGCGGAGCGCGCGGGGCTCGTGTCGCGTGTGCTGCCGGCCGACAGGCTGCTCGACGAGGCGATTGCTGCTGCGACGACGATCGCCGAGTTTTCGCTGCCGGCAGTCATGATGGTCAAGGAGTCGGTGAACCGCGCGTACGAAACGACGTTGGCCGAAGGCGTCCATTTCGAGCGGCGGTTGTTCCATTCGCTGTTTGCGACGGAAGATCAGAAGGAAGGGATGGCCGCATTCGTCGAGAAGCGCAAGCCGGAGTTCAAGAACCGCTGATTCGGCTGCGGCGGGGCGTTGCAGCGCGAGCGGCGGGCAGCAGTCGCCGGCGCGATCTCGCGATGCTGAGAT